>DATCKB010000107.1:0-5087 GCA_036562505.1 Parasegetibacter sp.
ATATAAAGGGGTAAACACCCGTTTATAGTGTTGGATATTTCCGGAAACTGGACACTTCCGGAGTTTTATGGACATTAAATGGATTTGCTTATGACCAGGTTTACACCGGAGGATCTCCTGTTATACTTATACAGGGAAACATCACCCGAAACAACTGCTTTGATCGAAAAAGCACTTCAGGAAGACTGGACCTTACGCGAGAAACTAGCAGTGTTGAAAGACGCCCAGCAAAGACTGGATAAAACTGTGGAATCTCCCCGCACTGAAATTATTCTCAACATTCTCAATTACGCCAGAAACACAGAACCAGCTTCTGTTCAATCCTGATTTTCAGGAGATTGTAATGAATCTTAGCCTGAACAGGCCATCGCTGTGCTGAGCCAGGAAATCTTACCTGTATTACAGGGCATAGGATATGACCACAAAAGAGCGATTTAATTTTGTACTCAACTATTTCCAGGAACATAGTCCGGAAGCTGAAACAGAATTGATTTACGATAACCCCTATCAGTTATTGGTTGCAGTAATACTGTCGGCGCAATGCACTGATAAAAGGGTTAATCTCACAACGCCACTTCTTTTTGAAAAATATCCCGATCCGCAATCGCTGGCAAAAGCTGAATTTGATGATTTATTTCCACTGATCAGAAGTATATCTTATCCGAACAATAAAACCAAACACCTCATCGGCATGGCCAGAATGCTGGTGGAAGAGTTCAACGGAGAAGTTCCGCTGAAAGTGGAAGAACTTGTTAAACTACCCGGTGTCGGAAGAAAAACCGCCAATGTTATTACTTCGGTGATCGACAAACAGCCGAACATGGCAGTCGATACACACGTATTCCGGGTGTCGGCGCGTATCGGTTTAACCAGAAATGCAAAAACGCCACTTGCAACTGAAAAACAGCTGGTTCGTTATATTCCCCGCGAATTAATTCATAAAGCCCATCACTGGCTGATTCTTCATGGCAGATATGTTTGCCTCGCCCGGAACCCACGCTGTTCAGTATGCGGAATTCGTGAAGTATGTAAATACTATGAAAAAGTTATAGCTCCCCAAAAGAAGTCCGGGCATTCAAGGAATTAGCCTGAATTAATACTCGTTTAACTGCAATAAGTTTGAATTAACTTTTAAATTAGCATGATATTTATCGCTAACCGGTTTTTGCATATGTGCGCTAAATGATCTGCATATGCACATTCATAGTTTGCAAACAATCAGCTGATAATGCTTCCTGTTCCTGCCGATTATATTAGAGAGTACCGTAGTTTTATCAATAGCCATTATCTGAGCGAAGGGGTGCGCATCACCGTTGGAGTAACACTCCCGGCAATTATTTTCAGCTATTTTGATTTACTTTCTATTGGACTGATAGTTTCTCTCGGCGCACTATGTGTGAGTCTGACAGACAATGCCGGTCCTATTCATCACCGCCGCAACGGAATGGCAGCCAGCAGCGCTCTCATTTTTCTGGTCACACTTATAACTGCTTTCGCTGTTTCTCACACTGTATTGTTGGGAATTTGGGTGATGGTCTGTTGTTTTGTCTTTTCCTTCATCGCAGTTTTCGGAGCCCGCGCCGCTTCAGTTGGAACAGCTTCCCTCATAGCTCTTGTTCTTAATATAGACGAAACCCAGGCTATCGGAAATATTTTCCTGAATGCCGTATATGTTTTGTGCGGTGGCCTCTGGTATATGGCGCTTAGTCTCGCTTTATACGAACTCCGTCCCTATAAACTCACGCAACAGGCATTGGGAGAATGTATTAATGCAACAGCTGATTACCTGAAAATTAAAGCATCATTTTACGAAGCGAACGTAGATTTCAATAAATCATACGCAAAGCAGATAGAGCAACAGGTACACGTACATACGAAACAGGATCTGGTAAGGGAGTTATTGTTTAAAACGCGCGACCTGCTTCGGGATTCTACCACAACCAGCAGAACACTGCTGATGATTTTTCTTGATATTGTTGATTTGTTTGAACGGGTGATTACTTCCCATCAGGACTATGCTGCACTTCACCGGTATTTTGATAAATATGAAAAAACCCATATACTGGAAGAATACCGGAAATTGATTCTCCTTCTGGCTTCTGAACTGGAGGAGATAAGTATTTCAGTTAAAAGCGGTAAGCCATCACTGAGTGATGGGGAACTCGAACGTTCTTTAATCCGGGTTAAAGAGGTGTTTAATCAATTCCGCGATGAACACAGAGACGCCTCTAACATAGAAGGATTTATCAGTCTGCGTCATATTCTGAACAGCATTGAAGACATAGCAGCAAGAATCAGAACATTACATCAATATACTACCTATAACAAGAAACTAAGTGAGGCTGTTCCCGCAAATCTTGACTATGAAAAATTCGTTAGCAGCTCCAATATCGATATTAAGCTGCTTCGGGATAACCTTTCCTTCAACTCCAATATATTCCGCCATGCCCTGCGGGTGAGTATCGGAACAACCTTAGCGTATATTCTTATTCAGTTTCTGAATACCGGTCATAGCTACTGGGTACTCATGACCACTATCGTTCTTATAAAACCGGCATACAGTTTAACCAAGAAGAGAAATTATGAGCGTCTGGCCGGAACCGTTGTGGGAGCAATTCTGGGGCTGGGCCTGATATACTTTATTAAAGATAAAACAGCACTTCTGGTGCTCATGATATTTTTCATGATCGGAACTTACAGTCTCATGCGCGTACGCTATCTCATGAGTGTAGTGCTGATGACGCCCTATGTTTTGCTGCTTTTCTACTTGCTGCGTTCAGGAGATATTGAAGGGGTATTAATGGACAGATTAGTGGATACGGGAATCGGTTCGGCGATTGCTTTAATGGCAAATTATTTTCTTCTGCCTGCCTGGGAACAGAGAAATATCACCAGCGTTATGAAATCTGCATTGGAAGATAATATCAAATATTTTCAGGACATCGGCGGAATCTTTGCAGGACGGCCCTGCACTACTTCACAGTTTAAACTGTCGCGCAAAAAAGCATTTGTATCTCTGGCTAACCTATCGGATGCTTTTAACCGGATGCTTTCGGAACCTAAACATAAACAGGAAGGAATAAAATATATACACCAGTATGTGGTATCCAATCACATGCTCACTTCTCATATTGCCACGCTTTCCTACTATGTACCACTCGCGGGAAAATATCGGGAAGATGCTTCCATATTCGCGCAGATACTGGCCACTGCTGAGGGCAGGTTCAGGGAGACACTGGAAATTCTGACCCGAAAATTACCAGATGAACAACAGAGTGATGAAAACGAGCCAATTAAATTACTCAATGAAAAAGTTTCAGCGATGGTTACACGAAGAAAAACTGAACTCGAAACCGGAATAGTTGATAGCCAGCTCAGGTATACATTGTCCGAGTATAAATCGATCGCCGATCAGTTCAATTTCATCAACAATATTTCTATTGACCTGCGGAAGATTGCAAAATCTCTTTCACCTTCGTTACCAGTTCACCCTTCGTAATGGGAACTCCCATGATTTTATTATATCCTTTGGCATCGATCAGGAATTGATCGCGGATAATCTTAATCAGCTGTCCGTTATTAATTTCCGGAATCAATACATGTTCGTATTGTAAAAGAATATGACCGAGATTTTTCGGGAACGGACGAAGATGTCTCAAGTGAGCATGAGCTACATCGATACCTTCTGCGCGAAGATCCAATACCGCACTTTTGATAGCGCCGTAAGTGGATCCCCAACCCAATATCAGCATCTGACCCTTTTCCGGACCGCTGTCGAGTTTTTGTTCGGGAATATAATCCGCTATTTTATCCACTTTCTCCTGTCTGATTTTCACCATTAGCTGGTGATTTTCCGGATCATAACTTACGTTACCGGTTATATTCTGTTTTTCAATTCCGCCGATTCTGTGTTCCAGTCCGGGTGTACCGGGCACTGCCCATGGCCGAACCAGTTTTTCATCACGGAGATAAGGCTGGAAGACTTTTTCACCATCTCCCAGATCAGTTTTGAATTTTACTTCAATCGGAGGAAGGTCATTTTCCGTTGGAAACTTCCAGGGTTCAGCACCATTCGCGATATATCCGTCACTCAGGAAAATTACAGGTGTCATGTGCTGTACAGCAATCTTTACGGCTTCATACACTGCACTGAAACAATCGCTTGGTGTAGCCGCAGCTATTACCGGCATCGGACACTCACCGTTTCTGCCGTAATAAGCCTGGAGTAAATCACTCTGTTCGGTTTTAGTTGGCAGACCGGTTGAAGGACCACCGCGCTGAACGTTGACGATTAGTAAGGGAATCTCCAGCATCACCGCTAACCCCATTGCTTCTGTTTTCAGTGCCATGCCGGGGCCGGAAGTAGTGGTTACTCCCAATGAACCGCCGTAACTGGCACCGATAGCTGCTGAGATTCCGGCAATTTCATCTTCAGCCTGAAAGGTCCTTACGTTGAAATTTTTATGTTTACTCAGCTCATGCAGAATATCTGAAGCGGGCGTAATAGGATAGGTTCCTAAAAACAAAGGCAGATTACTTTTTTGGGAAGCCGCAATTAATCCAAAAGCAAGCGCCTGATTACCCATAATAGAGCGGTATTTTCCCGGAGCCATTCTTGCTTTTTCCACCCGGTAGGTAGTGCCGAAAGCTTCGGTAGTGTCTCCGTAATTATAACCCGCTTGTAATGCTTTTATATTACTATTCAGAATAGTATCGTTCTTCGAGAACTTGTCGCGCAGAAATTTCAGCGTACTGTCGAGGTTCCGGTTATACATCCAGTACAGGAAGCCAAGAACAAACATATTTTTCGCACGATCTTTTTCTTTCACTCCCAGATCAAACTCCTTCAGTGCTTCGCGGGTCATCTTGGTAACATCCATGCGAATTACCTCATAGTTGCTCAGGCTATCGTCTTCCAGTGGATTTACGCCATCGGCATAGTTGGCCAGGCGGAGGTTTTTTGCATCGAAGCCATCCGTATTGGCGATAATCTTTCCACCTTTTTTCAGGGATTTCAGATTAACCTTCAGGGCAGCAGCATTCATTGCTACCAGCACATCGCACATATCACCCGGTGTATATACCCG
>DATCKB010000110.1:0-2516 GCA_036562505.1 Parasegetibacter sp.
ACCTATAAGGAATTGAAACGAAAGAAAACCGGCTTCAGCGTCATATTCGTTGTAAGTTTTTAGACTACCTATAAGGAATTGAAACCGTCAAAACCTCTTTCGTTGATCTGGTACCGGATGTACGTTTTTAGACTACCTATAAGGAATTGAAACCAGAACAGCAATACAATCGGACACCAAACGAGTTTTTAGACTATTCAATCATGAGAACCCAGCAATTTCCTTTTACAATTATGCGAATACTTTTACGGTATTGGAATTAACTTGTCTCGTCGAACCAACCGAACCGATCGCTGGCGAGAGTCTTGCGGATGACGATTAGAGAAATGCCGGCTCTTAAGTTAGTTATAGAGTGTTCCCGCAATTAGTCGGAAAATGTTAATTTATAGCGGATATTATTGAAACCTGGAGCATCATATGGTAAAATTTTCACATACCATTTTCGGAGGTTTCAGATGAAAATAAACGAATATACAGTACATTTCGAAACACTGACACCTCTCAGGGCAGGAGATGCATGGTTTCAAAACAAGGCACCCCTTAAAGCTTCATCCATAATGGGAAGTCTGCGTTTCTGGTTTGAAGTTATCTGTTATTTTGGTGGAATAACCAAGAAGGAAGATTACACGATAAAGATAAAAAAGGGAAAATACAGTAATAAGGGCAGCAAAGCCAACTTCACTGGTGAAACAGAAATCGAGGTCATGTTGTTAGCTGACCTGAAATATAGAAAATTCAGCGAAAGACTGGTTGAACTCATTAAGAAAAATGAAGTCAAATCATCATCTGCAGACCTGGTAAATGAAGTCCTGGCAGAAATGGAAATCCCTCTTCCGGCTCGGGTCTTTGGCTGTACCGGCTGGTGCGGGATGATAGGGATCAGGAAAATCGAGTACGAGCGTAAAAACGGACTTAAACTGGATTCCAGGATAGGTATTTCAAAAGCAAATATATCCGACCCGGTCATTAGAAATGACGAATGTCCCAAACACAGCAATGAACGATACTCTGTGCACCGTTTCCCGGAATCTTTTTACGGCAGCTTTGACATTACCTTTACAACAGACAGTAATACGGCCCGCCGAATACTGTTCCCGCTGCTTAAATTTGTTGAACAGTACGGATATTTAGGCGGCGCGTGGAGCAAAGGATATGGCCGCGTCAAAGTGAACTTTGGGGACGACAACGGAGTATATGACAGGTTTTCAGATTATGCTGAGTTTACAGACAATCCGGTCAGCTTTGGCAAGATAATCAATAAAGTATCAGGGAAGGATGAACTGTTGTCAAACAAGACAGAAAGCAAAAACATCAGGTTATTGATCCTGGGTGCACAGGGAGCGGCTGACAGCGATGTAAAGGCTATTATGGAAAAACTGGTAAAGGAAAAAGTTTTTCTTCGAAAGGATGAAAGGGATAGAATCAGGCGTCACCTGGTCTTTGGCACAACAGGAGACCCGGAGGTACATGGCAGCAAGGTCCTGCCTTGGATACGCGAGACGGGCCGGGAAAAAGCATGGTTGGAATATGGGTTTATTTCGATCGCCGATATCCTTCATCTTGGGGAAATGAGGAGCTGAAGACAGATGGATGGCAGGAGATACTTCGAGTATATACTGGCGGGAAACGTAAAACCGGAGGATTTGAAATACAGATCTGATTTAAGTGATTACTACAACTTTTGCAAACTATCTTCCAGATTGAATAACAAAGTAAAAGGCTTGTCACGCCTCAGGGAATCATTTACCGGAAGCAAACAACTGGTATTCACTCCTGTCAGCCGCCTGGCGCAAAACCGGGCAGGCATATTCAAGGATACCCGGGAAATGCAGAAGTATGTAAAAAAGCTGCCCCCCTGTTCTTTTGTGTTAACAGCCGATATTACCCTGGAATCCCCGTATTTCAGCCAGAATGATGAAGATTTTTACCTTCTGGACAACAACGTACTGAAGGAGCATGTCTTTAAGGTTCCAATGGCAACGGGCAGCAGTTGGAAAGGCGCCCTCGCCGCATCTGCGAAAAAGCTGGTAAAGGAAGATTTGGGCCGCTTCCCCAGTTTTGCGCGGATTTGGGGAACGGGTTCCAACGAATTCCGCGAATTGTTGGAAGCATTAAAGAAAAACAGAAAGGAAGATTTAACAGGCGCCGTTATTTCCTATGCTTTGTTCGGGCTTGGACTTGATTTGAAAAAAGAAGACCTGACCGCTATAAGAAAAGACCCGGCGGATTACATGAGAAAACTAGCAGCGGATGCCAACGTGTTTGCGCAGCCTCATAAGGGGAGAGCGATTTTTTATTCGACATTTTTCAATAAGTTATCATTCGAAGTTATAAATCCCCATGACAGACGGAGGCGGGCGGGAGCGAACCCGATAAATTACGAAGTGGTTCCTGCCGGAGCAATAGGGAAGCTCCAGGTGGTGTATATCCCGTATGATGCGGTTTTGTTGGACTTTGACACTTTGTGGAAACAGGCCGGGGAAGACCTGGGCTTCCTGTGCGAGGTTATTGAAAGG
>DATCKB010000115.1:0-5671 GCA_036562505.1 Parasegetibacter sp.
CCTCTATATAGAGTCAGATGCGCTTTTACTTCAAAACCCATTCATGCCAAAAACGGGAATAGTGTAACATTTAAACCAGGCATGACGTTACGCACCGATTTCCGTATAGCAGAAAGATCAATTTTTGAGCTGCTCTTTGAGAAACTCGACAAAGTTTTTCAATCTTACAATTAGCTTACCACGATCTAAGATTTATTTCAACAATCTACTGCTTCAGTTTTTCAAGCATTTATGGGCAGACTAAAAGGAATCAAACAACATGATTTTTCGGATTGCGGACCAGCGTGTCTGGCTGCTATAGCCGCTTACTACGGCTTAAAACTAAACATCAGTCAGATTCGTTTCAAAGCCCTTACCAACGAAAAGGGCACCAGTTTGCTCGGCCTGATGGAATCAGCAAAATACTATGGATTAAACTCAAGCGGAGTACGGGTTGCGACCGACCAGCTTCACCATATTCCACTTCCGGCTATTGCTCACTTAGTACTCTCTGATGGTTCTTATCATTTTGTGGTGCTGACCAGAATCATGAAAAAGGTGGTAAAGGTGATGGATCCGCAGACAGGCCGGATTGAGAAACTTAAAAAAGCGGAGTTTCTTAACTTTTGGTCGGGCGCTGTACTACTGCTTTATCCGGGTCCGGAGTTCCGAAAGACAGCCGCAATTTCGCACACAGGCAGGATTCTGCAACTGCTTTCCCCTTATAAAAAAATCCTGATTCAGAACTTCGTGGGAGCCGTTATGTATACACTCATCGGACTTTCCGGTTCAGTTTACCTTCAGAAACTGATTGATCAGGTAATCCCTGCTCATGACTACCGGTTACTGAACATTTTAGGCATTACGATGGTAGTGCTGCTCTTGTTTCAGATATTCATCGGCATTATCAGACAAATTCTGGCAACGCAGACAGGTCAGCATATCGATAGTATTCTGATTATGGGTTACTACCGGCATATCCTGAAACTGCCGCAACGTTTTTTTGACACTATGCGCATTGGTGAAATTACCAGCAGAGTCAGTGATGCAGTTAAAATCAGAATCTTCATCAATGATTCAGCGACGGGTATTTTACTCGATCTGATGATTGTTGCGGTTTCTGTGTGCACAATGTTTTATCTTCAATGGAAACTCGCTCTGCTTATTCTTCCACTGATTCCTGTGCTCCTGCTGCTTTTCTTTCTATCCCGACAACTTCATCGAAAATGGCAGAGAAAACTGATGGAAGCAAGTGCCAGTCTTGAAAGCCAACTGGTGGAAACTATTCAAAACCCGGTTACCGTCCGCACCTCAGGAATCATGCAAAAAACGCTGGATAGCCTTTCAGAAAAACTCTTCCGTTTTTTCAGAATTATTTATCACCTTTCCATACGATCGCTGCTGATAGGTTCGACTACTGATTTTATCACACGTTTATTTACAATAATTCTGCTTTGGCTTGGATCCTGGTACGCAATGAAGCAGATGATCACACCGGGAGAATTGCTGGCCATGTACTCGTTAGCCGGGTATTTTCTGGGTCCGGCGATATCACTTACATACAGCAGCAGAGTAATTCAGGAAGCCCTGGTTGCTGCAGACAGATATTTTGAAATCATAGATCTGGAGACAGAACAAGAGCCGGAGGTGCAGATAAGCAACAGGTTAAATGGTAATATAGCGTTAGAAAATATCAGTTTCGGCTACAGTGCGGGTAAGCCGATATTCAACGGTATTAGTATCAGCTTCACACCGGGGGAACTTACCGGTGTGGCAGGAGCATCCGGATCGGGAAAATCGAGCTTAAGAGCATTGATTCAAAGACTTTATCATCCGCAACAAGGGCATATCACGATTGACGGTATCGATATAAAAATGATTCCGAAAGAACTTTTGCATAATACTATATCAGCTGTTCCCCAGAAAGTGGAACTGCTGCATGGAACCATTTTGTCAAATATAGCTCCTGCTGATTCAGCACCTGATATTAACAGAATAGTGAGGCTGACAAATATGCTTGGAATGACAGAATGGATTCATTCGCTGCCTGATGGGTTTATGTCGCCGGTTTCAGAACAGGGCAGTAATTTATCCGGTGGTCAGAAACAGCGCATAGCAATCGCCCGGGCCCTGTATAGTGACCCTGAGATTCTGATACTGGATGAAGCTACATCAGGATTGGATAATGCAGCCGAAGAAGCTGTCATGGATACGGTTAAGTGGTTTTGCAGTCGGGGAAAAACTGTATTACTCATCTCACACCGGCTGACCTCAATAAAAAATTGTCAACGTATTATCGTTTTAGAAAAGGGGGAATTGGTAGGTGATGGCACTCATGAAGAATTGATCTCCGCTTCACCATCCTATCGAAAACTCTGGAATTTAGCTGACCCGGTGAATTAACACTTTCAGAGTTTTACCAGATCAGCCTCACGGATATCTTTCAGTTTATAAATGATTTCATCAAGCCGGTTCTTTGGTATTCCGATTGTAAGATTGCAAAACAACTGCATTTCCTGAGAGTAAACTGTGCACCCGAATTGTTTAACAATCTGCATTACATCATTCATTCTGTTATAGTCGAACTGCACTGAATACTTTACTTCCACAGGTTTCTGCACTATTGGTACTATTTGTAAAGCCAGTGCTGATGCTGTTTTATAGGCATTTATGAGACCCGGCACACCCAATAGAGTACCTCCGAAGTATCGCACAACAACAATCAGCACGTTAGTCAGATTTTTACTGTCGATTTGACCCAGTATCGGCCTACCTGCAGAACCGGAGGGTTCCCCATCATCGCTGACCCGGAAATTATTCCCGTCTACCCCCAGCCGATATGCAAAACAATGGTGTACTGCTTTCGGATGTTCTTTCTTTAATTCCTGAAGTTTGTTTTTAAAATCATCCGTATCACTGATAGGAAACAGATAAGCCAGAAACCGGCTTCCCCTGTCTTTAAATTCCGCTACTGAAGTTTGTTCAACCGTATAATAAAAATCTGGACTACTCATGATTCGCGGCAAATTTAATACTTATTTCAACCTGCAGAAGGCAGGGGCCGAAACCATTCGATTTTGTCATTCAGAATCATTTCAGATTTCAGTAAACCCACCCCTGAAAAGCGGGGAGCAGCAATTCCATTTTCCAGAATCAGTCTGGTGTTGGTAATAATCCTCGCTTCATCCCAAATACCTTCCTCCAAAAACAGCGACGTCAATGCAGGGCCACCTTCTACCAATATAGATTGAATTCCGTTATTATAACAGAAATCCATGATTTGTTGAATCCAGTTTGTCCCTTCTTTCAGCTTCACCCATTTCATCTGGTCGGTATCGCGGGATTCAAGTAAATTAAATACGAGAGTCGGAACCTGATTATCCATCAGGTGGAGCCCGGAGTGCAACTTTAAATACCGATCAGAAACCATTCTGACCGGGTTTTTACCCGTCCAGTGCCGGTTGGTCAGTAAGGGATTGTCATCCAGTGCAGTCTTCGACCCTACCATAATGCCCGATTCTGCACTTCGCCATTTATGTACCAGGCGATTGGTTAACTCATTCGATATGGCTATCCTTCTGCCCTCCTGACCAACAAGTCCATCGGATGATTGTGCCCATTTAAGAATTATATAAGGACGCTTTTTATTATGAAAACAGAAGAATCTTCTGTTCAGCTCAATACATTCCTTTTCAAGCACACCAACGACTACCTCTGTTCCGGCTTGTTTAAGTTTTTCAATTCCTTTTCCATCAACCTTTGAAAAAGAGTCTTTACACCCGATTACCACCTTTTTAATGCCTGAATTTATAATGAGATCAGCACAGGGAGGCGTCTTCCCAAAATGAGCACAGGGCTCTAGGGAAACATACAGGGTGCTAGCTGCTATTGCAAACTTATCATCTTCCTTCACCGAATTCAGGCAGTTTACTTCCGCATGTGCCTGTCCGTAACAAGCATGGTATCCTTCTCCGATAACACGGTCAGCATGAACGAGCACCGCTCCAACCAGAGGGTTGGGGGCAACATAGCCCACACCCTGTCGAGCAAGCTGTAAGCAGCGTTTCATATATAGTTCATGCCGATCCATGTGATTCCGGTGATTTTCAATGTAATCGCACAAAAATATTACAATTCAGGCGGTAGCGTCTTATTTTTTGACGGAGGATCGATAAGTTTGCATTGTGACCATTCAAGAAGCTTATCAGGACATAATTGCAAGCCTGCAAAATATTTACCCACCGGATGAAGCTGCAAATATTGCTGATTTGGTGATGGAAAGAATTACTGATATGGACCGTAGTAAACGACGTATCAACGGTTCATCCCTTCTTGGTTCTGAAAACACTTGCCAACTGGATATTATTAAGAATGAACTTTCTAAAAACAGACCGGTTCAATATGTGTTAGGAGAAGCCTGGTTTATGGGTATGCCCTTTTATGTTAATGAATCGGTATTAATTCCAAGACCCGAGACGGAGGAGCTGGTAGACTGGATTATTAATGATATAAGGGGAAGCAAATTTCCTCCTAGCATTCTTGATATCGGCACAGGAAGCGGATGTATTCCGGTAAGTTTAAAAAAGAACCTTCCTGCGGCATCTGTTTCGGCTATAGATATTTGTGAGAAAGCGTTGCGGGTTGCTGAGCGGAACGCAGCAGCACGCGGAACAATGATTTCCTATTTCCAGTTAAATATACTGAGAAGGGATCAGCGGGAGAAACTTCCGAAATTCCACGTTATTGTCAGCAATCCGCCTTACATTACCAAACAGGAGATGAAGCTGATGAATGCCAACGTGCTGAATTATGAACCGCATCTGGCTTTGTTTGTACCTGATAACGATCCTTTGCTGTTTTACCGGGCGATCGGAGAATTTGCCTCCACTCATCTGCATCAGGGCGGACGGCTGTATGTAGAGATGCATGAAGATAATGCAGAGGAAACAGCAGAATTATTCCGGCAACTGAATTTCCCGCGTGTCGAAATCAGAAAAGACATGCAGGGCAAGAAGAGAATGTGCCTTTGTGTAAAGGATTAACTAGTCAGGCCGATCTACTGCTAATACTGTTCTGGCTCCCAGTTCCCGGGCAACACGCATCACTGCTACAACGTTTTCAACCGGAACCCCTTTATCGGCATTGATTACAACAGAGGGCTCACTTGTTTCCTTTTGAATCAGTGGATATAAAGCTTCTTTTAGAGCTTCCAGCGATACTTTTGTTGTACCAACATAGAACTGCTGATTGGCATCAATGGAAACTACAACCGTTTGCTTCGACTTGGTATCACTTTTAGCTTTAGGCTGACTTAGCTTGATTACATTGGGATTGGCCAGGGTTGAAACAATCAGAAAGAACAGCAACAAGATAAAGAGAATATCATTCAGCGGACCTGTATGCACTTCTGCCGTCTCTCTATGTCGTTTTCTTAAATTCATGGGAATAAATTTAGTGATGTTTACAGCTCCTATCCTCCTATCTCGTTGGCTCCTGCAGCACATCAATAAAATCTGCGCTGGCCGCTTCCATACGGTTGGTTGCTTTATCAATCTGACTGGTCAGAACACGATATCCGATATATGCTGCCAGACCGATAATCAAACCCGCAGCGGAAGATATCATTTTCACATATATACCACCGGCAATGGTAGAAATAGTATATTCACCGGACTCAGCAATATTATAAAAG
>DATCKB010000131.1:0-5274 GCA_036562505.1 Parasegetibacter sp.
CTTTTAGCATTATACGAGGAAGGAAAGCTTTTCGGTGAAGAGCTTACCCGGTTTTTTCAGCTTCTGGATGAGCAGAAGAATCAGGAAATTCTTGCCCGGGCTATTGACGGAAAGATTGACGATCATTCGTTTGTGAGTATGGAAGATGCTGTATCCGGTGAAGCTGGCTGGAAAGCCTTGCGGAATTCTATTCAATCAAAACAAACTAAGATTCATAGATTACCCACTCGACGTTGGAGGTGGGCAGCGGCCGCTGTCATTCTTTTATTTGGACTTGGAGGAGTATTTATTTTATTTCAAAATACCAGTGAAAGAATGCAGAACGAGTTAGTTCAGAAGTCTGACCCGATACCGGATGCGAAACCAGGTAAAGATGGCGCTGTTCTCACTTTGGCAGATGGAACACAGATTGTGCTGGATACCCTTGAAAATGGTGTGATTTCTGTTAATGGTACAGCACCGGAACTCATAAACGGACAACTTACTTATAGCGGCGCCGTCGCTGAAAATGAAGGGAGGGAAGTTCAATGGCACACACTGAGTACACCACGTGGGCGCCAGTTTACACTTCGGCTCCCGGACGGTTCAATGGTTTGGTTAAATGCGGCTTCTTCTATCAGATTTCCGGTAACTTTTTCAACCGCTGAAAGAAAAGTGGAAGTAAAAGGTGAAGCGTACTTTGAGGTGGTGAGAGTTATGAATGACCAGACATCTGAGCGAGTTCCATTCATAGTTGCTACGCCCAATCAGACAGTGTTGGTACTCGGAACGCATTTTAACGTGAATGCATATGAAGATGAACCCGAGGAGAGGACTACATTACTTGAAGGAAGTATAAAGGTTCAAATTAACCATACCACCGACTCTGGTACGAAGGAACTTTTACTGAATCCCGGTCAACAGGCAGTACTTAATCCTGAATCAGGTTTAAGAAATGAATACCGGGTCGATTTAAGTCAGGTGATGGCATGGAAAAACGGCACTTTCAATTTTATAAATGCAGACCTTGAGTCAGTAATGAGACAACTGTCTAGATGGTACAATATTGAAGTAGTTTATGAAGGAAAGATTCCGGATAAGAAATTCTGGGGTGAAATGGGCCGTGATCTGAATTTGAGTGATGTTCTGGAATTTCTGGAGAGATCGCAGATCAAGTTTAAAATGGATAAAGACAGGAGGCTTGTTGTGTATTCAAACTAACAGATTTTCCAGCCGTATTTTAAGTGGAGTTATAAAAATTGACATTATGTAGATTAATAAAAAAATAAAAACCGGAAATGGTGGAACATTTCCGGCAATGCGTTCAGGTCAACGAAACAATTTTGCGAACTATTATTTATCAACCTAAACTTCTGCAAAGCTATGCAAAAATTTGCTCTTTGTAGGGAGATGGCATTATGCTGTCTACCGAAATCAACTGTGAACCGGCAAATGGCTGTAAGGCTATTTCACCTTAATGGTAATTCCGGACTACCTCAAGGGAGGCACACCGGCATTATTTTGAAAATTATGAAGCTGACTATTCTGATTTTAACGATTGGACTGTTGAACGTAAGTGCTAAAGGTACTTCTCAAACGATTTCCTATTCGGGAAATAGTGTTTCGTTGAAGCAGGTTTTCGGGGAGATCAAGAAGCAAACAGGATACCTCGTGCTTTGTGATCTGGAAATTCTGGAGGAATCCGGGCCCGTGAATATTGAGGCCAGTAGTATGCCCCTGAATGATTTTCTCACGAAAGTATTGAAAGAACAGGGACTGGAGTTTACCATCAAAAACAAGACTATTCTGATTACTCCTGGTCCGCTCAGTAAAAAAATACTGGAAAACGAACTGGCACCGGTGGTTCAGACCGTATCAGGAACTGTCACTGATACTGAAGGGAAGCCGCTTCGTGGGGCGTCAGTAATTATCAAACCGCTGAATAAAGGTACCGAGACGGATGAGGCAGGGAGATTTACCATCCCCGGTATTCCGGCCGGCTTCTATACGCTCGAAGTAACACTGATCAGTTACAGTAAGCAGGTTCACCAGATTTATGTGAGTGAAGTGCCTTTTACCATTGATATCAAAATGGAGGCCAGTTCGGATGTTCAGGAGGAGGTGTTCATAAGCACAGGTTATCAGACTATTTCAAAAGAAAGAAGTGCTGGTTCCTTTTCTAAACCCGATATGACTGTTTTAAGTCAGCGGACGGGATCAATGAATGTGTTGCAACGGCTGGAAGGTCTGGTTCCTGGTCTGACAATTAATAACTCTCCGTCTGCATCTCAGAATCCTTTTCTTATTCGTGGTCTTTCAACGATAGGATTGAGCGGAGGATCAGGTACTAACAGAAACCCACTTTATGTTGTGGATGGAATACCGATGGACGACGTTTCATCAATTAACCCGCAGGATATTGCTGATATCACAGTGTTGAAAGATGCAACGGCTGCGTCGATATGGGGAGCAAGAGCGTCTAACGGTGTTATAGTAATTGTAACCAGAAAAGGTACCCATAACGAGAAACTCAAAGTTCAGTATGATGGATTCATCAACTTCCGGGGTGGACCTGACCTCAGTTATATGCCTGTTTTGTCAGGAAGAGATTTTATCAATTCTGCGATAGAAGTGTTTAATCTTCAGGATGCGAATAACCCCAGCCGGTATGCTGTTGTGAATCCGTGGGGGACAATTTCAACTTACAGCTCCATTGCTAACACCGGAGTTGCGCCTCACGAAGTCATTCTTTATAACAACTACAGAGGTTTGATTTCTGACGCACAGGCAAAGACAAGTCTGGATAGCCTGGCTGCAATCAATAACCTTGATCAGGTCAGAGATAACTGGTATAGAAATTCCACATTGATGAACCATAGCGTTTCAGTTAGTGGTGGTGGTAAGGTACATTCCTTTTATGGTTCCTTTGCGTTTACGGACAACAGAAGCAACCGCCCGGGTGAAATAGATAATACATTTAAGGTCAATATCAGACAGGATTTTCGTGTAAATGATAATATACAATTGTATTTGATTACTGATCTTACAAATTCCGTCAGGAAGAATAAGCGGAATATTGATATCGATAATCGTTTCTATCCTTATCAGTTGTTTACCGATGCAAACGGTAATTCTTTATCTATCCCCTATATGCGCTATCTGAGCGATTCAACACGCATTGCTTTCCAGGACAGAAGTAAAATTGATCTGGATTACAATCCGCTGACAGATCGTGAAACCAATGATACAAAGAATGACCTGTTAACGAACAGAATTATAGCCGGCGCATCTGTAAGGTTATTTGACGGACTGAAATTTGAAGGAACATATGGATACATCAAAGGAACCAACCGCACCATGACTGTTGATTCTGAAAAAAGTTACCTCGTGAGGAGCGAGCTGGTGCAGTTTACTGTGGCAGCAAACCCTTCAGCAACTCCTGTTTATTATCTTCCTTCAACCGGGGGCAGACTTTCTTTGATGAATCAGAATCAGCGAAACTGGACTGTCCGCAATCAGCTGATATATGATAGAGGGTTTAGCGATGGGGATCATCAGGTTACCTTGCTGGTTGGACAAGAAAGTCAGGAGCAGTTTATTCAAACTCATTCCTCCGTTACCCGGGGTTATAGTCCTCTATTGCTAACCTCCGGTTCTGTAGATTATGCTATGCTTGCCAGCACCGGTGTGAGCGGGGCGGTAATGCCGAACAATGGTTCAAGAAGTACCCTGGCGGATAATTCCTATCGGGGCGATGAAACGCAAATTCGTTTCACATCTTACTATGCAAATGCTGCCTATACATTTAACAGAAAATATTCAGCTAACGCGAGCTGGAGAATAGACAGAAGTAACCTTTTTGGTGTAGATAAATCAGCACAGAATCGTCCAGTTTGGAGTGCAGGTGTGAAGTGGTCGGTTATTAATGAAAATTTCTTAGCGAATACTCCATGGCTCGATGACCTGGCGCTTAGATTTACTTATGGTATAACCGGGAACGCTCCAATGCCCGGAACTGCAGCTTCTGAGGATATTCTCAGTCCGGCTTCCGGTGCTTCGCTGCCAGGAGGCAGAGGACTTGGAATCGCTACAGCAGCTAACCCAAAACTGACCTGGGAGAGCACAAAAACCGCTAACCTGGGGATTGATTTTGCTGTATTTACCAATCGTATATATGGTTCAATTGATGTTTATCAGAAGAAAACAGAAAATCTTCTGGGAGATTATCCAACCAACAGCCTTACAGGGTATTCAAGTATTGTCGGAAATCTTGGTACAATGGAAAACAAAGGAATTGAGTTTACGATTACTTCATTGAATGTTAACCGCAAACATTTCAACTGGACAACCAGACTGGCTGCAGCCTATAATAAGAACAAGATTACACAATTGAATAGTCTTACTCCAATTACTACAGGATTGCAGCGAATTCAACAGCAATATGCTACAGGCTTTAGTGCATTTGCCGTGTTTGCCTATGATTTTGTGGGACTGGACGAAATGGGTGATCCCTTAATTCAACTGGCTGATAAAACTATTACCAAGGCCAGGAATATAACCAGCGCAGATGATATTGTATTTAAGGGTACTTATCAGCCGGTCTGGAGTGGAGGGCTTTCAAATCTATTAAATTATCGCCAGTTTAGTTTAGGATTAAATGCAATCTTTAATCTGGGTCACGTGATGCGCAGAGACGTGAATATGTTTTATACAGGCAGACTAACCCACAACAATATGGCAACCGGAGGTTTTACTACCGGTAACGTTCATGCGGATTTTATTAACAGATGGCAGAATGAAGGAGATGAGAATAGAACAAATATTCCATCTTATGTGGTGAATCCATCAACAAGTAATAATCGCCGCGACATTACCTACTATCAGCATGGAGATATAAACGTAGTTAGTGCTTCGTACATTAAGTTCCGGGACATAACCTTTAGTTATAGCCTGCCAAAGTCTGTAGCATCAAAAATCCGTGCAAGTTTTATTGATGTTCGGGCGCAACTGGGTAATATCATGATCTGGAAGGCGAATAAATATAATATAGATCCGGAGTTTCACAACGCGTTTACTGGTATGCGTTCTATGCGTGTGAATCAGGGAACCATTGCCCTCGGTTTACAGATAACATTTTAATTTATCGATAACATCATTTAAATAAACAAAGGATGAAAAAGTTTAAAAGTTTCATCAGAATATTTTCCGTGTTGCTTATTATCATGACTTTGACTATATCATGTAAAAAGGAATTTCTGGAAGTAACTCCAAAGGGAAAATTGATCGCCCAAACAG
>DATCKB010000137.1:0-3959 GCA_036562505.1 Parasegetibacter sp.
GTATAATTAACAGAATCAGGTAGGTAAGGAAGAATGTTCCCATTATAGAGCTGAAGAGGAATATCGGAAATAAATTCAGCGGGAAGAACGGCCATCCGAGAATGGCCAATATTGCGTTAATCAGCAAGGGGGCTATAAAAATCAGACGGGGTATCCAGGCGGGGATATTAAAGTAAGCTGCCAGCCCGCCGGCTACGCCGGCGATCACCCTGTCTTCCCTGCTGCGGAACAAACGTTTTTTCAGCACAGGTTCAGGTGCATGAGCAGGTAATAATGCCCACAATACAAGATATAGCAGTACTCCGATACCAAATGACCCAAAGGCGAGTAACACATACAGAATCCGCACCAATGCAGGGTCTATTTGCAGTCCATGAGCTATACCGCTACAAACACCACCGATAATCTTATCGTTGGCGTTTCGGAAAAACCTTGATCCTTTTCCGGAAACGGATTCTTCCTCCTGATAAGCAGAATAGCTTCCTGATCCGATGCCAGCTCCGGGCTCTTCTGCTTCTGTGAGGTCTTCGGGTCGCCCGATGGAGTCCATGATCTGATTCAGATCCTCATCTGTTATACACTGCACACCGGCTTTGATTTTTTCCTGAAAGAGTTCGGCGATTCGGCTTTCGATGTCACTTATGATTTCATCGCAACCCTCTTCATTGGCAAAGTATGCGCGAAGGCTGTTAATATAATCTTTCAGCATTTCATAAGCGGAATCCTCAATGGGAATCAGCCTGCCGGAAAGGTTTATGTTGATGATCTTTTTCATCAGCTGTACTTTTATTTGTTTTTGGATCTGATCAACTTTGAAGTTTTTCAGATGTTTTCTCAGATTTGTTTTAATCTTACTGGGATATACTATTCACCAGCTTCATTAATTCTTGTTTCCTGCCAGGTTATACACTGCGGTGGCCAGTTCGTTCCAGGTTTTTTCCAGTTCCTGGTAGAATATTTCACCTTTTTCTGTCAGGGAGAAATATTTGCGCGGGGGACCGGAATTGCTTTCTACCCATCGGTAGGTGAGCATTTCGGCATTCTTTAATCTCGTCAGCAGGGGGTACAATGTTCCTTCCAGAATCTGCAGGTTGGCCGTCCGCATTTCTTCAATAATATCAGAAGGATAGGCTTCCCCTCGTCTGATGATTGAAAGAATACAGAATTCCAGTATTCCTTTCCGCATTTGACTTTGGGTATTCTCGATGTTCATTCTTCTCGGTTTTATTTCTGTTACATCACTTCGGTTTTTCAATCAATGACAGCACAAAGATAAGTGTTTTTATAATACCATGCAATACATAGTACCTGATTTAAGAAAATAAAAAAAGGGCTACGGTTTCCCGTGCCCTGTAATAGTGAACCCACCCTTAAACCAACATGAAGAGGTCACACTACTATAAATCCTGATGGATTAATTATTTATGGTATAAAATTAGGTGATATGGGTTGGTCAAAGCGGTAGTTGGTGCAGAATGAATGGTAGATTTTCGAATCAGATTTCGAACTGCTTTTCTTTGTATTCCCGTGGTGTATATCCGCAGATATTTTTGAAGAATTTAGTAAAGTTCGACGTGTCGTTGAAGTGGAGATAATAGGATATTTCGGAGACCGACATGTTAGTATTTCTCAATAAGATTTTGGCTTCGTGTACATAACGTTCCCGTATGATCTGCGAAGCGGTTTTCCCGGTTTGCTTTTTTACCAGATCACTCAGATAATGCGGATGAATATGCATTTCTTCGGCTATGCTCTGAATAGTGAGTTGTTTATCGCTCTTATTATTGAAGAGATTGAGAAAGAAATTATTTACTTTTTCGAGAAAAATCCCAGACAAACTTGGTTTCAATAAGGCTGTTTCGCCCTGCACCTGCTGATATATTTTTTTACAGCGGTAGAGTAGTATGTGGATGTAGTGAAACAGAATTTTATACTTTTCTTCATCCAGGGAATTAAGTTCCCTTTTTATCTTTTCAAATTCCTCCGAAACCGCTACTGTTATATCTTCAGGGATAGATAAAACAGTTTGCGAATCAGGTTGAAAAAATCTCAGTTCATTAATTTTGTTTTCAGAAAAATGAAACTGATTCAGATAATCGGGTGTAAAGAAAAGAAGGAATCCTTTCCAACCATTAATATCGGCATATGATCTGATATCCCAGGGAGAAGAGAAGTAAAGGGAACCCCGTTTTAACTGGTAACGTTTGGAATTGATGGTAAGGGTGGCGCTGCCTCCGGTGATCATCCCAATAACAAATGCGTTTAAACGAAACGGTTTAATTTTTGTCAGCCCGCCTTCGGGGTGTTCTTCCAACACAAACAATTCAAAATGGGGGCGCACGGTTTCAATGCGAGCGGCTTTATTAAATGCCTCATCGATACTGGCGAAGTATGGAATCTTCTTCTCCAATTAAACGGTTCGTTGATTTTGTTTTGCGGGTCGCCAAATTTAGCATAAACAATATTAAAATAGGATTAAAGATCAGAGGAATTTGTCCCACTTATTGCGCTTCACTTCCGCAACATATTCTTTGATATCCTGTTCTTTTTCTTTCTTACAAATCAGCAGCACATCATCGGTGTCTACCACTATAAAATCATCAAGCCCCTGTAATACTATCAGTTTTTCATCCGGCGCATGAACCATACATTTCGTAGAATCTATCACCAGAATATGTTGTCCGGTTGTAGCATTTCCGAGATAATCTTTTTCGAGATTATCATAAGCGCTTGCCCATGTTCCCAGATCGCTCCATCCGAATGAAGAGGGAATCACATAAACATTATCTGCTTTCTCCATAATTCCGTAGTCGATGGAGATATTCGTACACTGCGGATAAATTTTTTCGATTGCCTGAATTTCATTTTCATTATTCAGATTGAAACGTTCCGGATAGAACACTTCATGCATTTCAGGAAGGTGTTTCTCAAAAGCCTGTACCAGAGTTTTTACCATCCACACAAAAATGCCGGCGTTCCACAGAAAATCTCCGCTTTGAAGAAAGGTGCGGGCCAGCTCAAGATTCGGTTTTTCAGTAAAGGTTTTTACCGGATATACATTGTCGGTAACCCCATGTGCTTCATGCTGAATGTATCCATAACCGGTGTTGGGGTAAGTTGGTTTGATGCCGAGAGTTACCAGTGCATTATGGTTATTCACGAAAGACTGTGCTTCTATACAAACTTTGTTGAAGGCAGTGGTGTCAAAAACCAGATGATCTGCAGGAGCGCAGATCAGCGTTGCCTCCGGATCGCGCGCCAGCAATTTATAGGCGATATATGCTACACATGGAGCAGTATTTTTCCGGAAGGGTTCGGCCAGAATATTTGCCGGATCAAGCTCAGGAAGCTGTTCCTTTACAATATGCACATATTCTTTAGCGGTAACAATAAAAATATTTTCTTTCGGAATGAATCCGGCAAAACGATCGTAGGTAGACTGAATAAGGGTTCTTCCCGTATTCAGGATATCGAGAAACTGTTTCGGAAATTCAGTTCTGCTCATAGGCCAGAAACGGCTGCCTATTCCACCGGCCATAATAGCAACATACTGATGTTTGTTCATGTCTTTTTTATTTTGCTAAATCAAACCTTCCTTAATTAAATCATGTATATGCAGAATTCCCAAATACTGCCTGTTATCTTCTACGATCAGCTGGCTGATATTTTTATTTCGCATTAGTTCAAGTGCATTCACGGCAAGTGCGGAGGGATGGATAGAAATCGGGGTTTTTGTCATGATATCTCCCGCTTTTATCTGCGAAAGGACAACGTCATTTTCCAGCATTCTTCTCACATCTCCATCGGTGATAATGCCTGTGATATTATTATCGTTATCAATAACCGCAGTAGCACCGAGGCGCTTTGCGGAAATTTCATTAATAACTTCTTTCAGCGTACTATCTGTTTTAACCTGAGGTTTCGCATTCAGCACATATAGGTCCTGCACCCTCAGATAT
>DATCKB010000144.1:0-3367 GCA_036562505.1 Parasegetibacter sp.
TTTTTAGACGATTATGCCTCCCTGATCACCGCATTAATTACCGTTCAGGAGATTTCGGGAGAGCAGAAATATCTTCTGAAGGCCAGGGAGTTAACGGAATATGTGATTGAACATTTCAGCGAGCCAGACACCGGGTTTTTCTTTTATACCCACCGGAATCAGCAGGATGTAATCATCCGGAAAAAGGAGGTATACGATGGTGCTGTTCCATCGGGTAATTCCCAGATGATGTATAATCTTCACTATTTGTCGGTGGTTTTTGATAAAAAATCCTGGTCGGAAAGGGTAGAAAAAGTCCTTTCGGGATTTTACCAGGTGGTGCAGGAATATCCCGGTTCATTCGGAAACTGGGCCGGGCTCATTCTGGAACGTACTGCAGGTACCCGTGAACTGGTTGTGGTAGGAAAAGATTATCCCCGTTTGCTCAACGAATTGCTCCGAAAGTATCTCCCATTCAGGGTTTTACAGTCTTCCTCGGCACCGGATGGTGAATTTCCGCTCCTGACAGGTAAACCTTCCGGGGATTTTCCCGTTATTTATAATTGTTTTGGATATCAGTGCCAGCCCCCTGTAAAAACAGTTGAGGAGCTTTTTTAGAATCCCTTCTGTTTTATACAATAATCCCGTCTCCTACATCGTTTAAGTCATTACGTCAAAGCCGTTTTAACGGAAAAAATAAAATGTATCGTCTGTGAAGCAGATTTTAAACAAGCATTATATTTGTCCTATACCCTTTAAGTACATGAGTATGAAGCACATAGTCAATCTGATGGCAATTGCCTCCGTTAGTCTTCTGGCAAGCTGCGGAAAGTTCGGAAAGTCGAAAGGTCTTCCCAACGACGGGCAACTGCATGGCGTGGCCCCCAGCGCGAATTATACAATGCCAAAGCCACCCGGAATGGTTTATATCCCACCAGGAACCTTTCACATGGGTCCCAGTGATGAGGATATCAACTATGCGTTTACTGCTCGCAACAAACAGGTGTCGATAAATGGCTTCTGGATGGACGCCACTGAAATTACGAATAACGAATACCGTCAGTTTGTATGGTATGTTCGTGATTCGATAGCTGCGAAACTTTTAGGGTATGTTACCAAGGTTGATGGCGACGAAGAGCGGGTAGACTGGGCAAAGGCGCGTACAATTAATTATGGCGATAAAGCAACTGTAGAGAAGCTGGAAGCTATTATGCTTACACCTGAGAACAGAATCTTTGGAAGAAAGGAAATCGACGCTAACAAATTGATTTACCATTCAGAAACATTTGATCTGAAGGAAGCCGCTAAGCGTGAAAATGCAGGAAAGCCGGTTTCTATGTTCATTGTTAAAACCGATACTAAGATTTATCCTGATACACTGGTTTGGATACGCGACTTCTCCTATTCATATAATGAGCCGATGACCAAGCGTTATTTTTCACATCCTGCCTTTGGAAATTATCCTGTGGTTGGTGTGAGCTGGGTACAGGCAACTGCATTCTGTGAGTGGAGAAGCAGGTATATGAACTCATATCTGGAATCTAAAAACAGAATCACTGAATCTGATTTCCGCCTGCCAACCGAGGCAGAATGGGAATATGCAGCAAGAGGCGGTCGTTCGCAGTCGATGTTCCCCTGGGGTAACTATTACCTGAGAAATAAAAAAGGTTGTCTGCTTGCCAACTTTAAACCCGGCCGCGGAAACTATCCTGAAGATGGTGGTTTTTACACAGTCAGGGCAGATGCATACTGGCCAAATGATTTCGGTTTGTATAATATGGCAGGTAATGTGGCCGAATGGACCTCTTCACTTTATTATGAAGGCGGATACAATTTCCAGCATGATATGAACCCCGACATTCGTTGGAACGCAAAAGATACTGATGCTCCGAGAATGAAGAGAAAAGTACTGCGTGGAGGTAGCTGGAAAGACGTAGGTTATTTCCTGCAAACCGGAACCCGTAGCTACGAATATCAGGATACTACCAAATCATATATAGGATTCCGCTGTGTAATTGATCTTCCACCAGTTGAGGGTCGTGGTCGTAGATAATTATTAGAAATAATCCAATATACCCGAAAAACAATTTTAACCCGCACTAACCGTTTTAATTTTTTAAGATTAAAATTAAAGTAATCCCCCTATTGTAAAATCTCAAAATCAATCACAACTATGGCCGGAACATCAAAATCTACAGAAAAACTGGTGAACGTTATTGTCTGCGTAGGAGCAGCAGTGGTAATCTTCGGAGCATGGGCTAAAATTCTTCACAAGCCTTTTGCGGATATCATGTTAACCATTGGTCTTTTAACCGAAGCTGGTATCTTCCTGGTTTATGCCCTGCTTCCACCTCCAGGCAATGAAATGGCCCAACTGGCAGAAGCACTTCCAAAAATTTCAAATAATCCATCTAATCCTGCTCTTGCTAAATTAGACAACATGATGCAGGAAGCTGATATCACACCTCAAAGTCTTCAAAAACTGAGCGAAGGGTTCAAACACCTTAACAATTCAGTTAGTCAAATGAAAGACATGACTGATGCGGTTGTGGTTACCAAAGAATTTACCAATAAGACGAAAGAAGCAACTACTGCTCTTGGATCTATGAAAGATGCTTATTCAGCTGCAGCAACCACTATGTCTGGTTTTAATCAGGCTGCGGAAGGAACCAAGCAATATCATGAGCAGGTTCAGTTGCTGACTAAAAATCTGGGTTCTCTGAATACTATTTATGAACTGGAACTTCAGGATACCAATAATCACCTGAAAGCTATGAACCAGTTCTATGCTAACCTGTCTCAAACTTCTCAGGCTATGAAAGGAAGTATTGAGGACGCTAAGAAAGCACAGGAGCAAATCAGTCTGCTGGCAAAAAATCTGAGCAACCTGAATCAGGTGTACGGAAATATGCTCAGCGCAATGCAAGGTCGGTCCTGATTTGACCAAAGAGATTTTACATACACCGGAAGGGGAATGTAGATCCAGTTATCCAAGAAAACCCAAACAGTAAATTTCAAAATTCACTATAGTTATGGCCTTACCTAAAGAGCCCAGGCAGAAGATGATCAACATGATGTATTTGGTACTAACAGCATTGTTAGCGCTGAATGTATCTGCGGAAATTCTGATTGCCTTCAGAACCGTGAATGAAAGTATCACAGAAGCAAACCGTGTTATTTCAGATAAGAACAATACTACGTATAATTCCTTTAATCAAAAACTGGAAGATCCTAAAACAAAAGATAAAGCGGCAATTTGGGCACCCAAAGCATTTGCTGCTCAAAAGCTTTCTGATTCCATTTATCAATATCTCGAAGATCTGAAACTTTTGTTGAAGCAGGAGTCAGGATTAAGAGTAGATGAAAACGGAACCGAGCAGTTCAAGGA
>DATCKB010000150.1:0-14215 GCA_036562505.1 Parasegetibacter sp.
ATTTTACTCCCATATTCTTTCTGTTCCATCCTTTTACCTGCATAGCGCAGCCTCCACCCGGGCAGAGATCGACCCCGGTTGTAAAAAATTTTGAACTTTTTTGGGGGATAAGCCTGCTTCGTGATACGTACTTCAAACCGCCGATGTGAAAAATAACGAAATCACTCAGTTGCTGGATAAATATCTGAACGGAACTGCCTCGCCTGAAGAGGTGGAACAAGTCCATAGTATTTATAATAAGCTCCAGCAGGAAACCGAATGGCCCGAAGAAGAGCTTGGACAGGAAAAGTATGTTGAGCAGGCCATCTTTAGCCGGATAAATCAGAAATTGAAAGAAGAGAATCAGCCTGCGAAAATCTTTCCTGTTAAATACTGGATGGCTGCTGCATCCATCATATTGTTACTGGTAATTACCGGATTGGTCTGGCAACACCGGGATTCAGATCAAACCCTGATAATTTCAACAACCGGGGATGTTAACCCTGGAAAGGATGGGGCCATACTCAAACTTGCTGACGGTACTGAAATCGTACTGGATGATGAGAGCGAGGGTATTATTGCCGCTAGTGACGAGGGAGTTATGCTTTTGGCTCAGGGTCAGTTATTTTACGATTCCGAAAATACCCAATACAGTTCTGAATCTTCGGAAGGTGCTGATACTGACAAGATTTCCGCATACCATACACTGACTACACCTAAAGGCAGACAATTTAATCTTCAATTACCTGATGGTACACGGGTATGGCTAAACGCAGCTTCCTCTATCAGGTTCCCGGCTGTTTTTTCAGGTAATGAAAGAAAAGTGGAAATCACCGGAGAAGCATATTTTGAAGTGGCTACCGTTTATGCATCCACGCAAACCCGAAACCAGAAATCTGACAATCAGGATCAAACCGTTTCCAAAATTCCATTTAAAGTAAGAACTCCGCACCAGATAATTGAAGTACTGGGTACTCATTTCAACGTTAATGCTTACGACGACGAAGATGCTGAAAGAACAACATTACTTGAAGGAAGCGTTCGCGTACATTATCTGAATCCTGCTGCCAGCTTTGAAAATATACTTCTGAAACCCGGACAACAGGTGGCGGTGTCTTCTGCTTTTGATGGAGGACGTTCTGAAACACTTCGGGCAGACCTAGAACAGGTAGTAGCCTGGAAAAACGGTTATTTCCAGTTCAATGCGGCCGATATTTATCAGATTATGCGCCAGATATCCCGATGGTACGGCGTGGAAGTGAAATTTGAAGGTCAGGTGACCAAAGAACTTTTCAAAGGAAAGGTATCCAGAAGCTCCCAGTTAAGTGAAGTGATGAAAGTAATGAAGGCAAATGGAGTGAACTATATGATTGACAATGATGTCATTACCATCATGCCATAAATGAATCAATAATAAACTTAAAAATATTAGTTAGAAGATATTAGTGAAGGTTATAAAGAACCGGGCCCGGTTGCGACGGTACCCGGTGATTCAGGCCATCACTAAAACAATCGGGAGGATTGTTTCCGCCAAAGCGGAATAGTATTAATTAACCTGTAAAACCAAAATTATGCATTTAACTGCTCCTGGCAAAGTGCTGCCATTCAGTTGGCGTGTCGGCAATTTGCCTCGAAAAACTATGATGATTATGCGACTTACCGCGGCTCTGCTTTTTCTCACCTGCATGCAGGTTAGTGCGAACAGTTTCTCACAGGAGATTTCCATATCGCGCATTAAAGCGCCGTTGGAATCGGTATTTCATGATATCGAAAAACAAAGCAGTTACCAGTTTTTCTACAAGGTATCGTTGGTTCCACAATTTGGCGACGTAACCGTAAACCTTCACAAAGTTTCGCTCCAGGATGCACTTGACGAAATACTGAAAGACTATCCCGGACTCTCCTATCTGATCATCGATAAAACTATCGTGATTCGTCCTAAAGAAGATAATGACGCAATATATGCACTTCCTGAAGTAGTAAGTGCTGTAATCGATATTACCGGGGTTGTCAGAGATAAAACCACCGGTGAACCGTTGGCCGGAGTAAGTATCAAAGTGCGCGGCAGTTCAAGAGGTACTATGACTCAGGAAGGCGGTGTGTTCTCACTGAAAGGCATAGACGAAAATGCAGAACTTGAAGTTTCTTATATTGGTTATGAAGCCCAGATTGTTAAGGTTGCCGGAAGAAAAGAAATCAATATTTCCCTTCAGATGAATAATAATACGCTGGAGGAAACCATAGTTACCGGTTATCAGGCATTCACCAACCGTACTGCTCCGGGAGTTATCGCAAAACTCAAACCACAGGACCTTACACAGGTCGGAGCTGTTAGCCTGGATCAAATGCTTGATGGTAAAATTGCGGGTATGGTTGTAACCGGAAATGTCGGCAACCCCGGTGCTCCTCCGAAAATCAGAATCAGAGGTACATCTTCCATTACCGGAGATCAGGAGCCTATCTGGGTTATTGATGGGGTAATCTGGGAAGAAGCTGTTCCCGTTCGCAACCGGGACCTCGCCACACTCGACGAAGTTTCTCTTCTTACTATGATCGGTAGCGCAGTAGCCGGACTGAACCCTAAAGACATCGAATCAATCAATATCCTGAAAGATGCGGCCGCAACAGCTATCTATGGGGTTCGTGCCGCTAACGGGGTAATTGTAGTTACCACCAAACGTGGCCACGAAGGTGCACCCCGTATCAACTACTCATCCGACTTTAAAACAAGTCTTAAACCTACATACGCAGACTTCCAGTTGATGAATTCCCTTGAAAGAGTACAACTCTCTCAGGATATCATCAATTCCGGACTGAACTATCCAATCAGACCCGGACGTATTGGTTTTGATGGTGCGTATATGGATCTCCGTGATAAAAATATTACTCAGGAAGAATTTGATGAAAAGATAGCTTACTATGCAGGTTTGAATACCGATTGGTTTGATATTCTCTTCAGAAACTCTTTTTCTCAAAACCATAACCTCAGCATCAGCGGGGGGGCAGGAAAAACAACTTATTATTTTTCTGCCAGCATGTACGATGAAAAAGGAAACGCTCGCGAATCAAACCTGAAACGCTACACCGCTTCCAGCCGTCTGAATATGCAGGTGAGAAATAACCTGAGCTTCGATATCAAGGTAGGTGCAAATATCAGAGAAAACAAAGGTTATCATTCCACTATTAACCCGTTCAACTATGCAACTACCACTTCACGTGCGTTACCTGCATACAACCCCGACGGTTCTCTGGCATACTACGACAAAAAGAACTCAGTTGAATTGAATAACCCCGGACCACTGGAATTCAACATTCTGAACGAAATAGCTGAAACCGGAAATGAGAGCAAGACAAGAGAAATGAACGCGCAACTGGCTGTAAGATGGAGTTTCCTGAAACATTTCCAGTATGAGGGTACAGCTTTCTATGCCACCAGCTCCACCAACGTGGATGAGTGGGCTACAGAACGTTCTTATCATATTGCTTATAACTACAGAGGTTATAAATTAGGATTGTTCGATAACTCTCATCCTAACGTGGATAATTTCGCGAAGATTCCTATTGGTGGTATTTTAAAACCCTATCGTACCAATAACGATAACTATACTTTCAGAAATGCCCTAACATTTAACAAAAATGTCAGCAAAAAAGGTAATCTGAACGCAATGCTGGGTACCGAAATTCGAAGTGTGCGGCAGAAAGGGTTGACACAAATGCTGCCCGGGTATTTCCCTGAAAGAGGAGGAATGTTCACCATCCCAACTACTACCGCTTACAAAAACGCAGTCTCATCAAGAGATCCGTTGCTGGCCGAACCAAAAGTTGAGAATACCATTTCCAACTTCGTTTCCGTTTATGCCGCGCTGATTTACAATCACGATAACAAATACATCTTCAACGCAAACGGAAGATTTGATGGTTCTAACAATTTCGGTAAAGATCCTAAATACAGATATCTTCCAACCTTTTCTACAGCATTTAAATGGATTGCTTCCGAGGAAAACTTCTTAAGCAGACTCACCGAGAATAACACGATTGATTTCATGGCTCTGAATGCATCTTTTGGTCTGCAGGGCAATATCAAATCCAACGCTTATCCAACGCTGGTAACTAAAGTTAATAATATAGACCGCTTCGGAAATACTGTTGCCACCGTGGTATCTCTCGGAAATCCCGGATTACGCTGGGAACAAACATATTCCTATAACCTGGGACTTGAGTTCGGATTATTCAACAGATTCAATTTCCGTGCTGATTACTATAGGAAGAATGGAATTGACCTGCTGATCAACAAATTAGTATCACAGGTTGAAGGAAGAGAAACTATTCTTCTCAACGCCGGTGACATGTATAACCAGGGTATTGAACTTACCCTTTCAGGATATGTTGTAAGAAACAGATATTTTACCTGGAGAAGTTCATTTGTTGGTGCTAATAACAAAAACAAAATCACCAAAGCCTATGTAGGTGAAGCAGATCTGAACAGCCAGCTCAACGGTAGCGCAGTTACAGTAGGTGAAGCACTGGGTACAATTTACGCCTTCCAGTTTGCAGGATTAGACAATCAGGGTGTTCCTTTGTATTATACTAATAATAAAAATCAGGAGATAGCCCGTTCAATGGATCCGCTCGACAGAAAAACGATTACTGTTGGTTCGCTGAACCCTAAATTGAATGGTGGATGGGATAACAATTTCCGCTATAAGGATTTCACACTTGTGGTATCTCTGACCTACAATCTGGGATCATATAAGAGACTGCCTCCATTCTACGGAGCAACATCTCCTACTCTTCCTTATCCTGAACAGAATTTCTCTTCAGAATATCTGAAACGATGGAGACAACCAGGGGATGAGGCTCATACAAATATTCCTGTACTGATGGATCAGGCTACATCTCTGACCTTTATTACATCAGGCGGATACGATAACCCGATTCTGATTGCGGACTTGTACAACAACAGCGACCTGCGTGTAGTTAAAACAAATTACATGCGCGTGAGAGCGATTAATCTGCAATATCATTTACCTGCCAAGCTGACCAGACGTGTTGGTGCCAGTTCAGCAACAATTTATGGCTCTGCTCAGAACTTATGGTATATAACTTCAGACAGAGATAAGATGAACGGTATTGATCCGGAGGTAATCGGAGAGAGAATTGCTATGCCGCTGCCAAAAATTTTCAACTTCGGAGTCAACATTAGTTTCTAATCAGCATTAAAAAATATAATTATGAACCGTTTAATTCTCATATTTTGTGCTGTGACAATATTCCTTTCTTCCTGTACTAAATTTCTGGAAGAAACATCACCATCTATTGTTATTCCTACCAAAGTAACACACTACAGTGAGTTGCTTTACGGACAGGGTTACCCTACCCAAACCACCGGGTATAACCGATTCAGCGAATTGATCACAGACGATGTTCAATGGAACCACCTTCCTAACCCCAACCCATTGTATGGGCCCATGCGTGAGTACACCAGAAAAGAAGGATGGAATGTTTTCCTTTTTCAGGACGATCCGGAGTTAGATAATAATAACGGAACCGATTATTTCTGGGGTGAAACCTATAAGGCTATCGCTGTTTGTAATGTTGTAATTGATGGTTTAACCAATGTAGACGACACCGACGAAAGATTGCGTAAACACACGAAAGGTCAGGCGCATGCACTCAGGGCTATGCACTATCTGAGCCTCATGAATATGTATGGTATGCCTTACGTACCGGGTACAGATTCTGAGTGGGGAGTTCCAATCAAAACTTCTCCGGTTGCAGAAGACCGTTTGTATAAGCGCAACACCGTACACGAGGTGTACGCTTTGATTAAAGCAGATATCGACAGCGCTTTAAACCTGATCGACTCCGAGAAGAAAATGAAACTGTATGAGATGAACTGGTATGCGGCTATGATCATGGCTACCAGAATTAATCTTTACATGAAAAACTATGACGAAGTAATCAGACTAGGTGAAGCTTACCTCCTGAAGAAAAGTGAACTTCCTGTTTCTACAGCTACCTTAACCAATGGTACATTCATGGGATTCACTGCAAGCTGGAGCGGTGTAACTACCAACCCAGAAGTAGTATTCAACTTCGGTATGAGTCCTTCAACATATAACTCTGTTTATTCTGCTAGTGCGGGGTATGATGCCTTTATTCCATCCCAAAGCCTGCGTCAGGTATTCGCCAAGTCGCTGAAGGCAGGGGAATCTGATCAGCGTATGACCAATACTACAGGTAACACTGCTTCCTGGTTTTTTGCTGTAGCCAGCTCTCAGTATGCACCGAGAAAAATTTACCTCAACAACGTTATGAAGAACACGCTTCGTACTGGTGAAGTTTTATTGAATCTGGCAGAAGCTTATGCAGAAAAAGGAAATATAGCAAAAGCAGTTACCCACCTGAATTACCTGAGATCAAGCAGAATCCGTAACTATATAGGATTTGTTCCAGCAGACTTTAATCAGGCTTCGCTTATTGAATTTACGCGAGAAGAAAGAAGAAGAGAACTTTGCTTTGAAGAGCATCGGTTGGCGGACCTGAAGAGATGGGGTATGCCACCTTTAGAACATCAGGTTCAGGATTATACAGGAAAATACAGAGCTCAGCTTCAGCAGGGTGATTACGGCTATATCTTCCAGATACCGTTGAAAGAACGTCAGCTGAATTTTGAAATTAAACCCATTCCAAGACCTCAGCGCGTAATTGAGCCGATCTAATATTAAACCATATTAAATCCTGAAAAATAATTAATATGTCATCAGTTTATAAATATTTCATCTTCGCTTTAGTTATAATAAGCGTGGGATGTAAAAAAGAAGGACCACTAAATGTAAGTGGTTTGAAATACGGACAACTTTATACCTACGATAACACACCATTGGGTAATCGTTTGCAGGCCCTATTTGAAGAAACAGGAAGCTATGTTTTATACGATAGCTTATATGCGAAAGATTTCTCCTGGAACTTCGATAAATCGCTAGGACCTAACTGGCGTGCAAACGGAGTTTCTAACCCTAATACCAATGTGCCGATTGTTCTGGATTTCTTTGATCAATACTGGTTCGGACACTATACGAAAAATTTCCTTCGTAATTTTCTGCCGCTTCGAATAGTCATTGCTGATAGTATACTGAACGGTACGCAGAGACAACAGTTCCTGAAAGGGGAAGGCGTACAGCTGATGTCGATCAGACTGGTAAATACTGCAACTACGCCGATGACTACCCATATTGCTCAATGGACAGTTGAACAGAAAAAGAATATAGCAAAAACACTGCATCAGAACTTTTTCCTGGAAACAGTTGCTAATAAACTGGTAAACGAACTTCCTGATGAGTTCTTCGCGGGTTCACCATATGACTATGTGGTTGATAATGCCAGCCCGTCTAAAAAGAATCCCAAAGAACTCGGTTTCTGGAACCTGGGTGTAGACGGGGCCAATGCAGTATCACCTGCGAAAGCCGTTGATGTACTCGATTGGTTAAAGAATATTGCCGCTACACTTCCTCAGGATATGAACAATCAGTTTAATTACACTGTGGGAGGCACTACCTATTTTTCTCAGGTAATGGCAGACAAATATCAGATTCTGCAACAATATCTGCAGCAAAAATACGGAGTGAACATCCATGCGTTAAACAGCATTTACCTGTAACACTTTTAATATATCGGTAGGTTATTACCGATCAGGAAACTCCTGCCTCCACCGGCAGGAGTTTTTTATTTTATATAAAGCCGGAAGGGTTGATACAGCGTATTTCACTTTGATTATTCTCCCGAACAAAAGCTTTGTAGATTTGTTGTTGATTTAAACTCAAAAATTATGGCTGGAACTTCATACAAAAAGACTTATCAACTGGGTGACAGAACAATTAACCGAATGGGTTACGGAGCAATGCGTATTACCGGTGAAGGCACCTGGGGCCCGCCCGCAGATAAAAAAGAAGCATTGAGAGTATTAAGCAGAGCGGTCGAGCTTGGTGTAAATTTTATCGATACTGCAGACAGTTACGGCCCGGGTGTATCCGAAGAATTGATTGCGGAAGCTTTGTATCCCTATCCAAAAGACCTCGTCATTGCAACTAAGGGTGGATTTACCAGAACTGGTCCGCATTTGTGGCATATAAACTGCCATCCCGACCACCTCGAAAAAGCACTTCATGAAAGTCTGAAACGACTTAAAGTTGATCAGATAGAACTGTACCAGTTACACCGCGTAGACCCTGAAGTACCGTTTGCACAGTCGCTGGAATTTCTGCAGAAGATTCAGGAAGAAGGGTTGGTAAAATACATCGGCCTTTCAGAAGTAAGTATTCAGAATATTGAAGAAGCAAGCAAATATGTAAAGGTTGTTTCTATTCAGAACAAATATAGTTTCGACTACCGAAAATGGGATCCGGAGCTGGAGTATTGTGAAAAAAATAATATCGCTTTCATTCCCTGGTATCCGTTAAATGCAAATAAACCGGAAAGTATCAGCAAACTCGGAAACATTGCGAAAAAATATGGGGCGAGTCCGTATCAGATAGCACTGAGCTGGTTACTTCACCGTTCGCCGAATATTCTGTTGATTCCCGGAACTTCAAAAGTGAAACACCTGGAAGAAAATATGAAGGCAGCTGATCTGGTGCTGGAACAGGAAGATATAGAACTACTGAATCAGCTTCCCTGATACTACAGGTGGGGTTTTTGGTTCCCGGAACAGCCAGCGATACACTTTTCGAGAGAAAAAAGAATAAGAGATTGCAGCAATCGTCAGGCAGCAATAATGCTGTATCTGCCTTGGCAACCGAAGCCCCTGACCATTTACCATACTCCAATTGTCTGCTACCGTAAGATAGGCTAAAAAGAACCCTATTACCCCCGAGATAATAACGAAAACAACAAAAGGCAATCTGAATTTTCGGAAAAGTGATTCATTTGCTACGAAAAGCAAAATAGCTTTCGATTGATACAGCGCAGCAATCTGAAAAGTCAGGTAGAAGAAAAACATAAAAAACACATTCTTCTCAGCCATTGCCTCCGGGTATAAAAACCATAATGCAATATTCCAAACACTGTAAAGTAAAGCGCCAAAGCTACCGGTGAGAGAAATTGATATTACGTGATGTAATATCCAGAGACCTGCTCTTTTTATATTTTCCATCTTATTAACGTTTAAAATAGTGAATCGGAAAGAGAGATATCAAAGGGCTCCGTGCGAAAAAGAATCGGCTTCTATTAAAAGTACTCAGAATATCTTAAATTACAGAACATTTCTCCATCAAATTAAGTCTGTAGAAAGTGATGAACGAGGTCAAGCAAAACAAAAGCGAATTTCCGTTCCTGAATCGTGGTGGAGAGATGGGTGCGTTGATCAGGTCGTACGACTGGTCAAAATCTTCTCTCGGTCCGATAGAAACCTGGCCAACAACACTTACGGTTTCCCTCAACATCATGCTCAATTCAAAATTCCCCATGTTTCTTTTCTGGGGCCCTGAATTGATTTGTTTCTACAATGATGCATACCGTCCGAGTTTGGGTGACCCGGAAAATCAGCCCGGCACGGGAAAACATCCCGGAGCATTAGGTAGAAGAGGTGAAGAAGTATGGCCGGAAATCTGGGATTTTATCAAGCCTCTGATCGACCAGGCGATGAACGAGGGACAGGCTTCCTGGTTCGAAGATCAGCTGCTTCCTATCTATCGCAACGGTAAATTGGAGGATGTTTACTGGACTTTCAGTTATAGTCCCGTTATTAGCGAAGACGGCAGTCCGACTGGTGTGCTGGTTACCTGCACAGAAACAACGGAAAAAGTCCAGGCGTTTCAGAAGCTTGATGACAGCAGAAATCAATTATTGTTTGCTCTGGAAGCTGCGGGACTTTGCGACTGGGATATGGATCCGGAGACGAATCTGGTATCCGGAAATATTCGTTTAAAGGAATGGTTTGGGCTTCCTGACAACAAGAACATGCCACTAAAACTGGCCATTGCGCGAATTGTTCCGGAGGAAAGACACTGGGTAGTGGAAGAAATTCAAAGGGCTCTGGCTCCCGGCGCATCGGGTGCTTTTGACGTCGAATATTCAATCATTCATCCGGTAACTCATCAAATCCGACGGGTCAGATCTCAGGGCCTTGCACGGTTCAATACTGAAGGAAAACCTATCCGCTTCAATGGTATTCTACAAGACGTTACCGAAGAAGTCAAAGCCAGGGAAGAACAACAGAAGCTGATAACACTTATTGAAAACAGCGCCGATTATATGGGTATCAGTGACCTGAACGGCAATATCCAGTATTTAAATAAAACCGGAAAGGAAATATTGGGAATTGATCCTGAAACTGATCTCTTTCAGCTAAAGGTGAAAGATTTCTATACCGAAGAAGATTTCCAGTATACCCGTGAAATCGTATGGCCGGAACTGCTGAGAGACGAGAGATGGACCGGCGTTTTGAGACTAAAGCATTTTAAAACCCATGAGTTAATCCCTTTTCTCGCCAAGTTCATCTTAATTTATGATCCACTAACGGGCAAACCTATTGCAAGAGGAGCTACCCTCCATGATTTACGACAGGAGGTTGCAGCCAGAAAACAAAGGCGCGAAAGAGAGTTACGACTTCGTAATGCCATGGAACTAGCGGAACTTGGCACATTCGAGGTATACCCTGATATGAACACCGTTCGGCTCTCCTCCAGAATTAAAAACTGGATAGGCTTTACTGCTGAGCGAAACCCATCGCTGGAAGATTTATTTTCCAATATCAAAGAAAGTGAACAACTAAAATCTGCAATCACGGAAGCGTTCAAGCAAGGTGTGAATGCTATTCTGAATGTGCAGTTCCGTGCTGTTGATCCGGAATCCGGTAGGGAAGGAATTTATCACTCACTGGCAAGAGTAGTCGAAAATGAGAAAGAAGGCACACTTCTGCTTCGGGGTGTTATCAGAGATATTACAATTCAGAAAATGAATCAGGAGGAGCTGGAGAAACTGGTGAAACAGAGAACAAAAGCACTTCTCGAAGCCAATACCAGTCTGGAGCGGACCAATAAAGAACTCGAAGAATTTGCATATGTAGCCTCACATGATCTTCAGGAACCTCTCAGGAAGATCAGAACCTTCAGCGAAATGATCCTTGCTTCTCCGAAAGCAACCGATCCTGACCTGAACAAATACCTGGTAAAAATCGGCGAATCCGCACAGCGCATGTCAATACTTATTCGGGATCTGCTCAATTTTTCTCAGCTCGCCAGGATGAATGAGGCGTTTTCCAAAGTTGATCTCAACCAGATTCTTCAGAATGTGCGTGACAATTTTGAATTGCTGATTCAGGAAAAAGGAGCTAAAATCAATTCAGATAAATTACCGGTTCTCGAAGCCATTCCACTTCAGATAAATCAATTGTTTAATAACCTGATCGGTAATTCACTGAAATTTGCCGATATTAACCGTCCCATCGAAATTAATATCAGCGTCAGAAAATTAAACGCTGAAGAATTAAATAACCATCCTAATCTTAATCAGGCTCTACAATATTTCGAAATTGTGTTCAGTGATAATGGAATCGGATTCAGTCAGGAATATGCTGAACAGATCTTTACCATCTTCCAGCGGCTCAATAACAGATCAACGTATGCCGGAACCGGTATTGGCTTAGCGTTATGCCGGAAAATTGCAACAAATCACCAGGGTAAAATTTATGCCACTTCTGTTGAAGACCAGGGTTCAAATTTCTACCTCGTCATTCCGGAGAGACAGCACTAGGCGATTGTCAATAATTATCTGCAGCAATTTTGTAAATTGCTCTGATTTTAACGATTACATAATTTATTCCTGAGTAGGATAAATTATAAGTAGTCCGCTTAAAGCAACAAACACAGGAATTATGCGCCTTGTTTTATTTTTTCTGATTGGGTCAGTTATAATCTTTTCATCCTGCAATCAGGATAAATTCTATAAATCTGAAACGGGATTAGTGTTTAAAATTTATCCTTCCAAATCAAAGGATTCTGTTGCCCGACTCGGAAGTACTGCAAAAATACATTTCATACAAAGAGTAAGAGATAGCATCATTGAAAGCACCTACGATCAAATGCCTCTTTACTGGATGGTAACCCCCGGCCTGGGAAACCGTTATAATCCCCTGGAAGTTTTTGATTACGGTTTGAAAACAGGAGACAGTGTGATAACCAAACAGATTGTCGATTCCATGCAAAAGAAGGGGATTTTTAAAAACCGACCCGAGTGGATGAAACCTGAAGATGAATGGATTACTACATTTAAAGTGGAAAAAGTATTCTGGTCAGACAGTGCTCTTTTTGAAGATAAGAAAAATGAGGTTCAACGGGTAACAACGCGGCAGAACGAAATAAGCCGGAACCGTATTCAATCTTATCTTGCCGCGAACAAGTTAAAGGCAGACACTATTCCCGATTATGGATTTCTGGAAACAATCAATCCCGGAAACGGTGTGATCCCCGACAGCACTAAACCAATCATGCTACATTATACTGTTACTTCGCTAAAAGGCGAAAAACTGGGAAGCAGCAGAGACAGCAGTGCAACCGGACCAATCACCTACCATCATGGGATGGGATTTTTTCCCCGCGCCGTTGAAGATCAGATCAAAAAATTGAGTATCGGATCAAAAACCAGAATTTATCTTCCATGGATTGTTGTATTCGGTTTTGATCCGGATTCAAAAATAAAAGACAAAGACGACTGGATTTTTGAAATAGAAATTTTATAACTAATCAACCAGTTCTCCACCCTGAATAACTTTTCTGATTTTCTCATGTACTCCGGCAATCCAGATGGTGTCGCCTGCGCGAAGAACTGTGTCTGACGGCGGATTCAGAATACGCTGGCCTTCGCGTTCCAATCCTACTACCGAACCATTTGTAGTGATGCGAATTCCCGATTCCCTGATGGTTTTATTAATGAAAGGTGAATCAGCTTCCAGAATATATTTATCCAATTCTATTTCCAGTTCTTTTCCGTTTTCCTTTACCCGTTTATCCGGACGAAGAATTGCATTCATCTTTTTTTCCTGCGCATCAGTACAAATCACAAAGAGTTTGTCGCACGGATAAATGTAATCATTACCTGAGGGAGGAGCGATGGTAATATTTCCCCTTTTTATCATTGCAACATTTACACCTATCAACTCACGCCATCTCAGCTCTCCCAGAGTTTTACCAACGATGGGCACTTCCGGCTCAACTTCAAACGTAGTTAAGTGCGCATCCCAGGGAGCCAGGGCAACGTTTCTTTTTCCTGCCTGCAATTCCAGTAATCTGATTTCCTCCTGTAGTTCCCTGTCGTTCAGATTGCTGATAAATCTATTCTCGATTTTATCGTAGAGATTCTGAATTTTTCTCCGGAAAAGAAAAAACATGGTAATCATCAGAATTGCAGCGATAATGGCGATCGAGTGAGAGAAAAATCTGTTCAGCAGGAATACAATGAAAGCCAGACTAAGTGCTATTCTTACACCACGCATCAACAGTATCGGACCTTTGTAGTTCTGTTGTGCATATAATTTTGCAAACGATTCGTTTCTTTCGTTACGAATGGTAAGTCCCCATAAAAATGGAGCCATAACCATCAACGTTATTACGCTGGCCGCTACTCCCCCGAAACCCTGACCTATATAACTAATTGCCAACGGAAGAAAATAGGTATAGGATAAATAAATGATGGCGGCGAGAATAACTGAGAATAAAACCACATTTATAACAAATGAGGTTAATACCTGTCTGAAGTCGCTTACGGCAGTAATTGTGTTTGCTTCTGAGCTATATCTGGCTAAAGACTGACGCCATTTTTCAGGCATCTTTTTTTCAATCCAATCATAAAATGGTCCGCTCGCTTTTATCAGATACGGAGTGGAGAATGTAGTGATTCCTGAAACCGCAACAATAATCGGATACAAGTGCTCACTTGTAGCATTCAGTGAAGCACCCAGAGCCGCGATGATAAAAGAAAACTCCCCTATCTGAGCCAGACTCATACCGGTTTGAAGCGACACTTTCAGCGAATTTCCCGAAGCAAAAGCGCCGAAACCGGTGGTCAGAATTTTTCCTAAAATACAAACTGCGGTAATCAGCAGAATCGGGCCGGCATATTCAGGTATCATCCGAAGATCAATCAACATACCCACAGATACAAAAAAGATGGCACCAAACAAATCTTTAACGGGTTTAACCAGATGCTCTATTTTTTCGGCCTTAGTTGTCTCTGCCAGTAA
>DATCKB010000156.1:0-4516 GCA_036562505.1 Parasegetibacter sp.
ACATGGTTTTTACCTGCGCTATTCGTGATAGCCGCAGTTTCATTAACCAGTTGTTTCAAAAAATATGAAGAAGATTTTCTTTTCCGGGATTTCCAGGTTGAGTTTGATCTGGCTTCATGGCAAAGTGACGCTCCGGGAAAAACCTACCCTATTGCGGGTCCGTACGACAAAGGTTCGGGGACAATAACCTTTCAGGTTAACCTGATTGGTGGTCAGAAACCGACAGCCCAGACTTTAAGATACAAGATAGTACCTGAAGAATCTACAGCGCAGGAAGGCTATCACTTTAGTTTAGCCGACAACGGAACATTTGAAATTCCTGCGAATAGCAGCTTTGGTTACGTCACAATCAATATTCTGGATTTCCCGCCTCAGACCGGAACCGCAGTATTAGTTCTCGATCTGGTGGGCAACGACGAAATCAAAGTGAGCGAGAACTACAAGAGAATCGGTATTTCAATTTCTCTCACCGGACCTCCGTCTACTCTTTATCCGCTTCACACACAAATAGGAGCTGATGCATATTACAACTCAATTGTAATTGACATCATGCATCCGGGTCTGCCGGCAGATTTTAAAAACCGCTGGGCACAGTTTAAAAATAACCTCTATACCTACAGTACAGGGGGCAGACTACCTTACAGTATGCAAATTCGCTTTGGCGAAAACAATCAGGTCAGGGTAAGTCTGATTTATGCAACCCTGCAATCTGTCGATTTCTCTTACGCATACGCATCATGGTTATATGAGTTCGTGCCGGATGCGCAGGGAAGAGGACATTTTGTTTTTCAGAGCAGTGTAGATGGAAACGGAAACAATTTACGCGGAGCCGGTGTTACGGCACCAATTTTGGAAAACTGGCTGGAACAAAATGAATTCCAGGTTGACTGGGTTAGTCCGTCTGTTGCGACGCCTCGCCAGGGTGCTATGCTCGGAGGCCTGTTTCAGGTAAGCAATCCAAATGCTTTCATGTTTGGAGAACTAGGGTATTTTAACTTCGGTACCAACGCCAGAAACCGTCCGAGCTCACCAGCTTTCACTGAACTGCTTGATAATGGTAATGGCGGTTATTTTACTTCGATATTGGTTGATCCGGAATCTCCGGCTCAATCTCAGAAATTCAGGGATCTCTGGAATGCCGGAAAAGCAACGATCATTTCAACCAGCGCGGGAAGAATACTCAATCAATTTATGATATCTTTTGACGGTATGTTTAACGACGTATTGCTCACCATGGCCTACGCAAATTCCACAAGTACCAGTAAGCTTCTTGGTACAACGCGCTACTGGATGTGGATGACTCACGATGGTGAACTGACTTTTGAATATATTCACAGAAATGCAAACGCTGGAGTTACCTCACCACCGGAAATCTTTGATAATTATCTGAATGTAAAAACATTTAAAGTTACCCGTAACGGAAATACGCTGGTATTCACAGATAAGACCGATCCAAGTTCGTATTTTGTGGGAACATTAGGTGATCTGGCCAGAGCTACAGGATCATTTTCGTGGTGGTTTTAACTAAAATTGAAATAACATGCGGTGTAAAATGAACAGACTATTTTATGTGGTATTAGTGGTGTTACTGCAGTTAACCGCCTGCTCCAAAAAAGGCGGGCCTGAACAACAGGAACAAAATGACCCGAATAATCTAAAAAAAATAGATAATCTGGTAGGGAGTTTCATGGGAACCAATAAGGTTCCCGGAATCTCTCTGGCCATTACTAAAAACGGAAAGCTGGTTTTTGCAAAAGCTTACGGATTTGCAGATAAAGAAACGGCAGAGCGTGCTACCACCTCAACGCGGTTTCGCATTTCCAGTATTTCCAAGACTATCACTGCAGTTGCAATCATGAAACTGGTAGAAGAAAATAAATTATCGCTCGACGATAAGATTTTCGGAAATGATGGCATACTGGGAAATGATTATGGTACACAGCCATATAAACAGTATATCACCAGTATCACAGTAAAGCATTGCCTCTCCCACCACGTAGGCGGCTGGAGTAATAACAGCAATGACCCAACTATGGTTAACCAGTCGATGGATGCCAATGCGCTTATTTCGTGGATTCTCAATTACCGCCCGCTCGACGTAGCACCCGGTACTACTTATACTTACTCCAACGTAGGATTTATGATACTCGGACGGGTTATTGAAAAAGTGACAGGAATGTCGTACGAGCAATATGTAAAACAAAACATATTAGCTCCGGCAGGAATAACCAATATGGAAATTGGTGGCAATACACTTGCAGAGAGAAAGCCGAATGAATCAAGGTATCACGGCGCCAGTGCCAGTGAAGATCCTTACGGACACAACTTCCGCCGTCGTGATGCCAACGGAGGCTGGATAGCTACACCCACTGATATGGCGCGTTTATTTGTGCGAATCGACGGATTTAATACCGTTCCGGACTTGTTGCAGGCATCAACCATTCAAACCATGACCACCCCACCATTTGCACACAAAACTTATGGACTTGGAGTAACTTTAAACGGAAGCACCTGGTCGCACGGCGGGAGTTTTCCCGGATCAAGAAGTCACTGGATGCGGACCAGTTCGGGATTTACCGGCGTTATATTTGCTAATTCCAGTGTAAGCGGCTTAAATACCCTGCTTGAGCAGATTATCAGTGCTTCCGACATCAAATGGCCGGAAACCGATTTATTTTAAAAAAAGAACCATCAAATATGCTTGAACTATCTTGGCAACCTTATACGTTAAAGCTTAAAAATGTATTCAGAATTTCAAGAGGCGCGCGCAGCGAGGCGCCTCTTGTTCTTACACAAATAAAATACGGAGGCAAAACCGGGTACGGCGAAGGTTCTCTTCCTGCTCTCTACGGTGAATCCCATGAAAGTGCAGCCGCTTTTATGTCAAAAGTCGACTTATCCACTTTCAAAGATCCTTTTGATACAGAAACGATCTTAACCTATATTGATCAGATTGCACCGGGTAATCAGGCGGTAAAAACCTCAATTGATATCGCACTCCACGATCTGATCGGAAAATTGTTAAATGTACCTGTTCATAGTTATTTCGGATTGCCTGCAAAACGGCTTGTAACATCAATGACTATCGGTATAGATACACCCGAGGTAATGGCAGAAAAAGCCAAATCCTATTCTTCATTTAAATACCTGAAAATTAAACTCGGAACAGATAACGACACCGCACTGGTTAACGCGATTCGTTCAGTTACCAATCAACCTTTGTTTATCGATGCTAATCAGGGATGGCCTGAAAAAGAAAAAGCCTTAGACTTTATTCATTGGCTGAAAGAACAGAATGTGGTGTTCATTGAACAACCCATGCCGAAGGAAAATAAAAGCGATCAGGCCTGGCTGACCGAAAGGAGCCCACTTCCCATCATCGGTGACGAAGGCTTTCAACGCCTGTCAGATCTTCGAACTGCATCTTCCATCTTCCACGGCATCAATATCAAATTGATGAAATCAACCGGATTAAGAGAAGGCTTTAAAATGGCAGTTAGCGCAAAAGCACTAGGCATGAAAGTAATGATCGGCTGTATGTCAGAAACCTCCTGCGCCATCAGCGCAGCCTCGCAGCTAGGCGCACTCGCAGACTGGGTTGACCTGGATGGTAATCTTGACGCAGAAAATGACCTCTACAAAGGAACAACTTTGGAGAATGGAGAACTGGTTCTCACTTCTCTTCCCGGCATCGGGCTGGTGGAACCATAACGATCCGAAAATCCGGTTCTTACTATTCATTTCGTTCATAAAATAACCCGATATAATGGAGGCTAAACAAGCGTTGATTACTGATGATACAGTAGTAATGGGACTATTGGCTACTCTGCTGGCATTGGTATTCGTAACTTCATCAAGCAAGCGACCGTTCTTTCAGAAATTCTATCAGTATGTTCCCGCACTACTTCTGTGCTACTTCATACCCGGATTATTTAATTCAGCCGGAATAATTTCCGGTGAAAACTCACAGCTATACAGTGTAGCATCACAGTATCTGCTCCCTGCAAGTCTGGTTTTATTCACCCTCAGTCTCGACTTGAAGGAAATCTGGAAGATGAGAAAAAAAGCCGGACTCTTATTCCTGGCATCGGCAGTAAGTATTATAATCGGCGGACCGATTGCCATACTCATTGTTTCGCAATTTTCTCCTGAATCAGTTGGAGGCGAAGGAGCATCAGCGGCATGGCGGGGACTTTCAACTATCGCAGGAAGCTGGATTGGCGGAGGCGCCAATCAGGCTGCATTGTACGAGGTGTTCAAACCTTCACCGGACCTGTTCTCAGCATCTATTACCGTTGATGTAATTGTTGCAAATATCTGGATGGCACTTCTACTCTTTGGTGCAGGTATCACCGGGAAGATCAACAGATTTCTCAAAGCAGATACAACTGAGCTCGATGCGCTTAAAGAAAAGATGGAAAAGTTCCGTTTGGCTGGTCTTAGAATTCCATCTCTGAAAGACTCTATGTCAATAATTGGAGTTGGACTTGGAGTGACAGGACTGTCGCATCTACTG
>DATCKB010000162.1:0-8133 GCA_036562505.1 Parasegetibacter sp.
ATTTTACCTTATTTGATTGAAGATGGCCGATAAAGTGCCAGCGAATATCTGCGGGAAGAAAATCTTTTTTTTCTAAAAGTTCCTGAACATAGTTCTCCCCGAAATCGCGATGTCCTTCATCATACAGTAATCGGATCTCAGCAGGTGTTCTGATTTTAGAAACTGCTACCAGATTAACGTTTTCCGGCAGCGATTCAATCAATTGTCGGTATTTTGTCTGAGAACTCACGGTTAATCAGATTTTGTTCCGGCATAGACCGGGAGCAAACTTAATTCTATTTGAGAATAGCCCGGCTGATTACAATTCTCTGAACTTCAGAAGTGCCTTCGTAAATTTGAGTAATCTTTGCATCTCTCATCAGGCGTTCTACGTGGTATTCCTTTACATATCCGTATCCCCCGTGAATCTGCACGGCCTCGGTGCTGATCCACATAGCTGCTTCAGATGCGTAAACCTTCGCCATTGAGCTACTTAAAGTATAATCAAGATTATTATCTTTCTCCCATGCGGCTTTCAGACAGAGCAGGCGGGCAGCTTCAACCCTTGTAGCCATATCAGCCAGTTTAAACTGGATAGCCTGATGGTGCATAATTTCCTTACCGAATGCTTTTCTTTCCTTTGAATATTGCAGTGCCAGTTCGTAAGCTCCACTGGCAATACCAAGCGCCTGGGAAGCTATACCTATTCGTCCGCCGGCCAGAGTTTTCATTGCGAATGTAAATCCGAAGCCATCTTCACCGATTCTGTTTTCTTTGGGAACGATCACATCCTGGAACATGATGCTGTGTGTATCACTTCCTCGGATACCCATTTTATTCTCCTTCGCTCCTACGGTTACTCCTTTCCAGTTTTTCTCAACTATAAATGCGTTAATACCTTTACTTTTCTTCTCAGGATCCGTTTGCGCCATTACCAGGTAAACACTTGCTGAAGAACCGTTGGTGATCCAGTTTTTTGTTCCGTTCAGCACATAGTGATCACCTTTGTCTTCTGCAGTTGTGCGTTGAGAAGTAGCGTCACTACCTGCTTCAGGCTCACTTAACAGGAATGCGCCGATGATTTGTCCGGTTGCAAGACGCACGAGGTATTTTCTCTTTTGTTCTTCTGTGCCGAACTTTTCAAGTCCCCAGCAAACCAGACTATTGTTTACGCTCATGCATACACTCACACTGGCATCAACCTTGCTGATTTCTTCCATAGCAAGAACATAGCTGATGGTATCCATACCAGCACCACCGTATTCCGGGCTAACCATCATCCCCATGAAACCCAGTTCACCAAGTTTCTTAATTTGTTCAGCAGGAAATTTCTGGAGTTCGTCTCTTTCTATGACTCCGGGAAGGCATTCATTGCGGGCGAAATCACGCGCAGCCTGTTGTATCATTAATTGTTCCTCAGTAAGTTGAAAATGCATCTGCGTAAATATTAGGCCGCAAATATAGTTTATTTACAACAAATACTAACAACTGTTAGGATTTAAACCCGGCGACTGGTTAACCATTCATAATAACCGCAATCAGGAAGAAAAAATGTCAGCGCAGACCAGAAGAAGGCAGCTATGCAGCCCGACCCATTTGTTTAAGGAAGGAAATATGGGATGCCACGGCGTGTCTGACTTTCGGATATTCCACATATTCAATTCCAAAATCGGCGCAGGCCTGACGGATTATCCGGCTGATCTCTGGATAATGAACATGCGAAATCTTAGGAAACAGATGATGTTCGATCTGAAAATTCAGTCCGCCTACCAGCCAGGAAACCAGTTTATTATCCGTAGCAAAATTTGCAGTGGTTTTTATTTGGTGAATAGCCCATTCGTCCTCAAGTTTTCCGGTTACTTCATCAGCCACGGGGAAAGAAGTATGTTCCACGGTATGTGCCAGTTGAAACACAATACTAAGCACTAACCCAGCGAATCCAGTAAAAATCAGAAATCCAATCAGCCAGTTAGTGAATCCTACCTGAGTGATTGGCAGAACCACAAACAGGAACAGGTTTAATGCTTTGAAGCCCCAGAAAATAAAATGGTCTTTCAATTCCATTTTCTTGAGAGGCATCTCTCCCACTTTTCCCCTGAAATATTTTTTATAGTCTGATACAAAAATCCAAAACAAATACAGAAGACTGTAAAGAACCCAGAAATAAATGTGCTGAAAGCGGTGCATCGGATATTTCTTCTGTGTCGAACTCATCCGCATCCACGGCTTTACATCAATATCATCATCTACACCATCAACATTGGTATATGCGTGGTGAATGATATTATGTTTTACGTTCCACATAAAACTGCTTCCACCAAGAATATTCAGTGAGAATGCAGCCATTTGGTTCATCCATTTATGTTTACTGAAACTTCCGTGTGCACCATCGTGCATCACATTAAATCCGATAGCCGAAACCAGTCCGCCAAGCAGCAAACATTCAAGAACACTTACCCAAACAGGCGATGGGAAAAATACAAGATGCACATATACGGCTACGAGAGTCAGAAATAAAATAACAGCTTTTGAAAAAAGCCGTGCATCACCCGTGGTGGAGGTGCCGGTTTCTTCAAAATATTTATTTACTCTTTTTTTTAATTCGGAATGAAAGGAGGGTGTAACTACTGGAAACTTTGGCGTGGACATGAACAAAAAAAATTAAAATACGCTGATTTCCAGAAAAAAACATAAAACATATTGTAACCCAGAAATCAAAAAAACAATAAAATGATTAGTGACAAATGTAAGTTACTAATTCTGAAATTAAATACTTCCTAACGAAAATTAACAGAATTTCTCCCGGTTCAGGTATCCTTTTGAACTAATGAATCGAGATTATTAATTCCGATCATTTTTTCAGAGATAAACCCTTCTGCAAATTTTACACCAATCATTTTACCCAGCATTTGGTGCCGTCCGATAATTGAGTCCAGAAACCCTGCTGTTGAAATATAGGTTTGCGGTTCGTCACTTTGATATGATTCGGAAAAGAACTGAGAAGAGTAGGCTTTTATAGCTTCAATTTTCCGGTCCATTACATCGGTAATATCATACACAAAATCAGGTTCATGATATCGGTCCTGTATCATATGCAGCACATACTTCGGTCTCCAGGCCATCTGAATTTCCCCGTTTTCGCCGGTGGTAACAATTTTTCTGAGGCCGCTTAAAAACGCTGAAGTAGCTATCAGGCGGCCCGCTCTTCCGTGATCAGGATGGCGGTCATTTAAAGCGTTGGCTAAAATAATTTCAGGCTGATATTTTCTGATAGCCTGAATAAGTCTGCGCTGATGCAGCTCGTCGTCAGCAAAGAAACCATCCGCCATTCCCAGATTTTCCCTTACGTCGAGTTGCATAATTTCAGCAGCCCGGGCAGCTTCTTTTGATCTTATATCCGCACTTCCTCTTGTTCCCAGTTCGCCGCGGGTAAGGTCTATCACCCCGGTCTTTTTCCCGTTTAATTTTTCCATCATCAGCACTCCGGATGCAGAGAGTTCCACGTCATCCGGATGAACGCCTATTGCCAGTATATCTAATTTCATAAAATCAATGTTTAAACTGCAAAATTACTTATTTCTGACGGCCTCACCCCCACTTATAAAAACTGACCGAAAAAAGGTTCTCCACTGAATATACCAAACGGAACAGAATATCGGGGATCCGGATTAAATAATACCGAACTGATACAATAAAAAAGCCCCGCTTGGGGGCTGTTCTTTTGATTCTCCAGAGAGGAATATTTTTATTCGTTTCGTCGGTCGGGATTATACATTTCAATATCGATAAGGTTTCCAGGATGGTTTTTCCGGAGGGAGGATCAAAAAAACGGGTCCTGAAATTGCTGATCCACTGAATAAGAAGTTCAATAGGTCAGGATAAGTGTTAAGAAGTTCAATATTACTAAGATTCAACTGAAAAACCTAAATTTTATTCCGCGCAAGTCGAATTTATTGATTACAAATAACGAATGAGGTCAGGATCAGGTTACCAATACCTCAGCGGGTTACGTTTAGCTGCTAAGATATACTGTTTGATATTCATCCAGAATGCGATAATCATGTAAATAATAACCGGAGAACCCATAGTCAGAAAGGAAATATAAACAAACCATAACCGGATCCGGGAGCTGGCGATGCCCATCTTCTCTCCAAGATAGGCGCACACACCAAAAGCGTTTGATTCCAAAAATTCCTTTAGTCTGTTCATGTTTGCTAATTTAAAAAAATAATCAGATACTAACCAAATTTCGCAGCGAACGCTCATTTTTCTGTAATTTTGCGCCAACTTTTCCGGTTACTTAACGTTATCATTATAAAACAAAAATCATGGTATTTGACCTGGACTTAATTAAGAAAGTTTACGCTGAACTGCCTGAAAAAGTGAATGCAGCCAGAAAGATACTTGGCCGGCCTCTTACTCAAGCGGAAAAAATTTTATACTCACATACCTTCAACACATTAACCCAGCCCTACGAAAGAGGAAAGGATTATGTAGATTTTGCACCGGACCGTGTTGCAATGCAGGATGCAACAGCACAGATGGCCCTGCTTCAGTTTATGACTTGCGGCCGCGACAAGGTTGCGGTTCCTTCCAGTGTACACTGTGACCACCTCATTCTTGCTAAAGCAGGTGCTGAACAAGACCTTTCACAGGCGATTGATACGAATAAGGAAGTTTACGATTTTCTCGCGTCTGTATCCAATAAATACGGTATCGGCTTCTGGAAACCCGGAGCTGGTATTATTCACCAGGTAGTTCTGGAGAATTATGCTTTCCCCGGTGGTATGATGATCGGAACCGATTCACATACTCCAAACGCAGGCGGACTGGGAATGGTAGCCATCGGCGTCGGGGGTGCTGATGCCGTGGATGTTATGGCAGGTCTTCCCTGGGAACTGAAAATGCCTAAACTCATAGGTGTTAAACTTACCGGAAAATTAAGCGGATGGACTGCCGCAAAAGATGTAATTCTCAAAGTTGCAGGTATTCTTACCGTTAAGGGAGGTACCGGAGCAATTATTGAATATTTTGGTGAAGGTGCTGACTCAATCAGCGCTACAGGTAAAGGTACTATCTGTAATATGGGTGCCGAAGTCGGTGCAACCTGTTCGCTCTTTGCCTATGATCAGAAAATGAGCGAGTATCTGAGAGGTACCGGCAGGGCTGAAATAGCTGAAATGGCAGATGCGATCCGTGACTATCTGCGTCCGGATGCTGAAGTGTATGCTGAGCCTGAAAAATATTATGACCAGCTCATTGAGATTAACCTTAGTGAACTGGAGCCGCATATCAACGGACCATTTACTCCTGATCTCGCATGGCCACTGTCTAAATTCGCCGATGCTGTGAGAGAACACAACTGGCCCGCAGAGCTGGAAGTCGGCCTGATCGGATCCTGTACTAACTCTTCTTATGAAGACATTACGCGGGCTGCATCGGTTGCCAGACAGGCTGCTGAGAAGAACCTGAAAACCAAATCTGAATATACCGTTACACCAGGTTCAGAACTCGTCAGATATACCGTTGAACGCGACGGATATCTTGATACTTTCAAACAAATCGGAGGCATGGTACTGGCAAATGCCTGTGGTCCCTGTATCGGTCAGTGGGCCCGCCATACCAATGATCCGAACAAAAAGAATTCAATCATCACTTCTTTCAACAGAAACTTCGCGAAAAGAAATGATGGAAACCCTAATACACATGCCTTTGTAGCTTCTCCTGAAATTGTTACCGCACTTTCAATAGCAGGAGACCTGACCTTCAATCCAATGACGGATTACCTCACTAATGAAAATGGTGAAAAGGTTAGGCTGGATGAACCAGCCGGATTAGAACTACCCATCAAAGGATTTGCGGTTGACGATGCAGGTTATCAGGAGCCGGCAAAAGACGGAAGCAATGTACAGGTGGTTGTTAGTCCGCAAAGCGACAGATTGCAGCTACTTGAGCCTTTTGCTGCATGGGAAGGAACAGATCTGAAAGGATTGAAACTTCTGATCAAAGCGAAAGGTAAATGTACAACTGACCATATTTCAATGGCCGGACCATGGTTGAAATACCGTGGACACCTCGACAATATCTCCAACAACATGTTAATCGGTGCAGTGAATGCATTCAACGACAAAACCGATTATGTTAAAAACCAACTGACCGGAGAATACGGCCCTGTTCCGGCAACTCAGAGAGCATATAAAGCAGCAGGAATAGGTAGTATTGTAGTTGGTGACGAGAACTACGGTGAAGGATCTTCCCGCGAACACGCAGCTATGGAACCAAGACATCTTGGGGTAAGAGCAATTCTGGTTAAGAGTTTTGCGAGAATTCACGAAACCAACCTGAAAAAACAGGGAATGCTGGCACTTACTTTCGAGAATAAAGAAGATTACGATAAAATCAGAGAAGATGATGTAATCGACATCATTGGTTTAACTTCTTTCGCTCCCGGTAAACCTTTGACTGTAGTATTGCATCACATTGACGGAACTGAAGATGCTATTCAGGTAAATCATACTTACAATGAACAGCAGATTGAATGGTTTAAAGCTGGTGGGGCACTGAATGTAATTCGTTCCGAATTCAGCAAAAACTAATCGGAAAGTCCTGATAATAAAGAACTTTTACCCCACCTGTGAATTGCCACAGGTGTATAAACTACCGCCCCTCGCTTCGCGAGGGGCTTTTTCTGACCTGCTGCGGGAAGCTTTCTATCCTGTAGAAAACTTTTCGTATATACATACAGTTTACCCCAAGACTTTCTCACCGTGCTTCAAACCATAAAGGCGTATCATTATCCCAGTCGCCATTGTAGTTAATCAGCAACTCCTCTCCTTCTTCTATATCCCTGACAGCTTTTATCTGCATCGTTCTTTGAGCATAATCCATTTCATACTCACAGTTCGATTCATAACTATGATTGTAAATGGAAACATAGCCCAAAGCAACCGCACATAGGGTACGATCTTCACCCCATTCAAAAATATAATCGTGAAGTAAAGTCTGATCTATCAGTTTACGTTCTTCCGCTGTTAACACAATTACCGGCGAAATCTCAACTACCTCACCCGCGGTGATCTTCCGGTTCGTAAATACACCACGCCCCATGTCCGCAGTTTCAGCTACATATAAGCAGGGAAGAATCATAATTTATTATTTGAAGAATACACACTTAAACCCAAAGGCTACAGGCAAAAATCGTAAATTCGCACATTACAATGGAAATAGAAAAACAAAATCTGCAGGAACAGTTTGAAGCAATTCTGGAAGGAAATGATCAACTGCAATTCAGTGATTTTCTGAACCATCAGAATATCAGTGAAGTGGCAGAACTGATTTATGAATATCCGGATTATGCAGCACAGATTATTGCAGGACTTTCTATTCACCGGGCAGTTGGTGCTTTCAGAATTCTCGACTTCCCTGTTCAGAAAAAAATCATTCAGGGATTGCCGCCACATAAAGCAGCAGAACTTTTGAATGAGTTACCCGCCGACGACCGGACTTCCTTTCTCGAAGAACTTCCCACTGAAGTTGTCCGGGAAATGATTAAAACCCTAAATCCTGAAGAGCGGAAAATCACCTTATCTCTCTTAGGCTACCCCGAAGATAGTGTGGGACGCTTAATGACTCCCGACTATATAGCAATACAGGAAAGCTGGACAGTTCAGCAGGTACTTGAGCATATCCGTAAAAATGGTAGCGATAGTGAAACTATTGATGTACTCTATGTGGTTAACGATAACGGACAACTGATAGACGATATCCGGATCCGGGATTTTCTTTTCGCAGCGCCTGAAAAGCGCGTCGGCGATATGATTGACGGAAGATTTATTGCACTTAATGTGAATGATGATCAGGAAGTAGCCAATAATATCTTCAAAATGAATAATCGTACGGCCCTCCCAGTAGTTGATGATCAGAATATACTGCTGGGAATTGTTACTATCGACGATGTACTCTGGATTGCTAACGAAGAATTCAGTGAAGATATCCAGAAGATCGGGGGTACAGAAGCCCTTGATGAGCCCTATCTTGAAATGCCGATCTTCCGGCTTTTCAGAAAACGTGTAGGATGGATGATCATCCTCTTTCTCGGTGAAATGCTTACTGCAACAGCAATGGGGTATTTTGAAGATGAAATCCAGAAAGCTG
>DATCKB010000164.1:0-3474 GCA_036562505.1 Parasegetibacter sp.
CGGTTGGTTGTACTGGCGCAAAAATAACAGCCAAAAGGTAAACTTGTTCATAAAAACTGTCATTTTTATATTAATTTTTTATTGCCTCGGCCGATTAAAAACTATTTTTGTCAAAACTTCAGGATGGAATCATATAAAAAACTCTTGGAAGAAAACAGATTATGGGCTGCAAAAAAGCAGATTGAGAATCCTGAATTTTTTGAGAAACTGCATCATTTGCAAACGCCTGAATTCTTCTGGATAGGCTGCAGCGACAGCCGCGTTCCCGCCAACCAGATCACCGGCACAGAACCGGGAGAAATATTTGTGCACCGCAATGTTGCCAACCTGGTTGTTCATACAGATGTGAATCTGCTCAGTGCATTGGAATATGCAGTTGCTATTTTAAAAGTGAAACACGTAATTGTTTGCGGTCATTATGGTTGCGGCGGGGTAAAGGCCGCTATGGGCAATCACGATCATAAGCAGATCCTGAACATGTGGCTCAGGCATATTAAGGATGTATATCATCACAACAGGAAAGAACTGGAGAACATCATCGATGAAGAAGATCGGGCTGATCGATTGACTGAACTAAATGTGATTGAACAGGTGCAACGTTTGGCCAAGACTTCTATTATACAGAAGGTATGGAAACACGAACAACGCCCGCATTTGCATGGCTGGGTATACGGTTTAAAAGACGGCATTTTAAAACCTGTATATGAAATGACAGCCGGGTCAGTAATTGATCCGCTATATGTCTATGACGATTTGTAAATACGGAAATTTTGAATGAAGTTCAATCGGTAAAACTCAGGCAGTATGTCTATTGAAGTAAAAGCATTGACCAAAGTGTATGGTGAGCAAACTGCGGTTGATCAGGTTTCTTTCTCGGTTTCTAAAGGTGAAATAGTTGGCTTTCTTGGTCCGAACGGAGCAGGGAAATCGACCACTATGAAAATGATTACCGGTTATCTCGAACCTGACGATGGTGAAATTTTCGTTTGTGGAATGCCGGTAGCCAGGCAACCTCTGGGAACTAAAAGCAGAATAGGTTATCTCCCCGAATCCAATGCACTTTATTACGATATGTATGTACGGGAATATCTGAGTTTCATTGCCGGCATACATCAACTGAAAAATGCTAAGTCGCGAATTCAGGAGGTAATAGAAACGGTTGGGCTGACCAGGGAGGCTAATAAGAAAACCGGGCAGCTTTCAAAAGGATACAAACAACGCGTTGGATTAGCAGCAGCCTTGATACACGACCCTGAAGTACTTATCCTCGATGAACCCACTTCGGGTCTTGATCCCAACCAGATTCTAGAAATCAGGGAAGTGATTAAGCATCTCGGAAAAACCAAAACCATTTTATTTTCCTCTCATATCCTGCAGGAAGTTGAGGCTCTCTGCGAAAGGGTAATCATTATCAGTAAAGGTAAAATGGTGGCGGATGCGTCATTGGAGGAACTCCGAAGACGAGAAACCACAGACACCCTCCACGTTAAATTCCAGGAAGCACTGGAACAGGAATGGTTGCAGCGCCTTCCGGCCGTTATTTCCGCCGAGAAAACCGACAGCTTCACATGGGAGCTTAAAACCAGTGACGCCGGACTCCTCCGTCAACAATTAATGGAACTGGCTTTGCAGCACAAACTGAATATCGTTTCTTTGCAGTCCGGAAGCAGTAACCTGGAAGAAATCTTCCGGGAACTGACTAACTAAGCAACCCGGAGCGCATTCATTAAAAGATAATTTAAAGCATCTCCCGGGGCTTCCATTTATTAAAAAATAATAAATACACAATTTAATCATGAGCTACATTGCTGACATTCATGCGCGTCAAATCCTGGACAGCCGGGGAAATCCAACCGTAGAAGTAGATGTAATTACAGAAAACGGCCATTTAGGCAGAGCAGCCGTACCTTCCGGAGCATCAACCGGCATTCATGAAGCAGTGGAATTAAGAGATAACGATAAATCTTCCTACCTCGGAAAAGGAGTTCTTCAGGCCGTAAAGAACGTAAATGAAATCATTGCTGAGCAACTGATTGGCTGGCCCGTGAATGATCAAACAGGAATCGACAGAAAACTAATCGAAATCGACGGTACCGAAAATAAAAGCAAACTCGGCGCTAATGCTACTCTCGCCGTATCTATGGCAGTAGCCAAAGCAGCTGCAGCTGAAAGTAATCTTCCCCTGTTCCGCTACCTGGGCGGTGTGAACGGATGTGTACTTCCTATGCCATTGATGAATATCCTTAACGGTGGTGCGCACGCGGATAATAAGATTGATTATCAGGAATTTATGATAGTTCCGGTAGGTGCCAGCTCATTCAGCGAAGGCCTCCGCTGGGGAGTGGAAATTTTCCACCACCTCAAAAGCGTGCTGAAGAAAAAAGGATACAGCACCAATGTGGGCGATGAAGGTGGGTTTGCGCCAAATATTCAAAGTAATGAAGAAGCAATTGAAACAGTTCTTGCTGCTATCGAATCAGCTGGTTATAAACCCGGAGAACAAATAGGAATTGCGCTTGACGCGGCTTCTTCAGAAATGTGGAAGGAAGACGAGAAAGTATATCATTTCCATAAAAGCGACGGCAAAAAGCTCACCATTGATCAAATGGTTGAATACTGGATTGAATGGTGCAATAAATATCCGATCATCAGTATCGAATACGGTATGGCCGAAGAAGACTGGGACGGATGGAAAAAGCTGACAGATGCTCTGGGAAGCAAGGTTCAGCTGGTAGGAGATGACCTTTTCGTAACTAACACCAAAATCCTCAAAAAAGGTATTGATAACGGCGTTGCAAACAGTATTCTGATTAAAGTGAATCAGATCGGAACCCTTACTGAAACGATCAATGCGGTTCAGATGGCTCAACATGCCGGTTATACCACCATCATGAGCCACAGAAGCGGTGAAACAGAAGATACTACAATTGCTGACCTGGCAGTTGCGCTGAACTGCGGACAAATCAAAACAGGTAGTGCAAGCCGGACCGACAGAATGGCGAAATATAACCAATTGATCCGTATCGAAGAAGCTTTGGAAAACAGTGCAATCTATCCGAAAGGAAAGATTAAATTTGGGAAATAATGAACTTTCTGAAATACATACCATTCTGGTTGAAAAACAAATATTCCCTGGCATTAATCATTTTGCTGGGATGGATGTTGTTTTTCGACCGGAATGATGTATTTACCCAACTGGAACGCAGAAGTGAACTTAAAGAGCTGGAATCCAGCAAACTCCATTACTCCAATGAAATCCGCAAAACCCGGGAAGAGTTGATGCTGCTCAATCTCAACAAGGAAAGACTAGAAAAATACGCTCGTGAAAAATATTTCATGAAGCGCGATGATGAAGATCTTTTCGTGATTTCCGGGGAATAGCTGAATACCTCCCAACCACTTATCAGGTGAATTAGCCCCGTATCGTGAAATTTCACCGGAAAAAAATAGTTTATAAACGGGGCAATATAAAGG
>DATCKB010000165.1:0-2518 GCA_036562505.1 Parasegetibacter sp.
GATTAACGCACTGAGAATCTTAAATGCTTCGCAGCAATTTAATCTTGACAAGTTGATTGAATTGGGGTATGATACCTATCTGGCTGCATTCGAAGTCTTGATTCCTTCATTATTAAAAGCGTGGGAAAATAAAAAAGACGATGAAAATTATTCCGGTTTGAAGGATGCCATTGAAATACTCCGGAATTGGGATCTGCGGTGTTCAGAGACATCCGTTGCTACAACGCTGGCGATAGAATGGGGGGAAAATCTTATTCCGAAAATGAATACAGCTGAACGGGATGTTATTAAAAGAATGACAGATTATGTGATGGGTGCGAAAGACACGGAACTGCTCGGAGAGTTGAAAAAAGTGTTGAACAAGTTGCAGTCGAATTTCGGGACATGGTATGTTGCCTGGGGTGAGGTGAACCGTTACCAACGAATTTCTGGTGAACCCGGAGCAAAATATGAGGATTCAAAAGCCAGCTTGCCGGTTGCATTTGCAGCATCTACCTGGGGCTGTTTACCTTCTTATGTAAGCAGGTATTACGATGGCACAAAGAAACGGTATGGCTACAACGGTAATACCTTTATTTGCGCCGTAGAATTCGGTAAAAAACTGAAAGCAAAATCACTGTTAACCGGTGGAGTAAGCGGAGATCCGAATTCACCGCATTTCACGGATCAGGCTGAATTATACTCAAAAGGTAAGTTCAAAGATGTTCTTTTCTACAAGGAGGATATTCTGAAAAACGCCGTCAGGAAGTATAAACCGGGGCAGTGATAAATAAAAAGGGCACCCGTATTTTTGTATGATGGGTGCCCTGAAGGTAAATTGGTTCCGGCCAATATTGTTTTTTCGCTTATCAGACGCTTCCATTCCGACCCGGTATAATAGTAATAACCCGGAGTCACCCTGTAGGGGGCGGAAACCTGCAGTAGCTGTGTTGTACACTAATAAACCGGCAGCCGGACTGGTAATAGGACCTGCTGAGTTAGTTGCTGTTAATGCCACCCGGGGAGGGAGAAATCCCTTATTTGTACTGGTAACATCAAGTTGTGCTGAGGCATTGGGGCTATTCGTTCCAATTCCTACTTGTGCGGAAGCTGATAAACAAATTAATGTGGAGAGAATGAAAAAAAGGCGTTTCATATAACTGTGTTTTTATGAAGATTAGAAGATTAATTTTGGGGTTTGATGATAGTATGTTTTTCGGTGATTCCGTCCTGATGAGTGATAACAACAGAATATGTTCCTGCAGGTAATTGAGCTACAGAATATGAATGATATCCGCCGCTCCAGGATTTTACTAATGCTCCTCTCACGTTATAAACCTGAACAGATTTTATACGATTCGGATCGGATGTCTGAATGTAAAAGGAGTTGGCCACGGGATTGGGAAAGAGAGATAACGAATTGGGAATTCGATCTTCATTCACCTTCTGTACCAGGGAATAACTCTTCTGCCCGTCTCTTCCGGTTTCCTGCACACGATAAAAGAGTTGCTGTGGAGAATAGTCGAAATCAGTAAGCTGGTACGTTTGCAGGGTGTTCGTATTTCTGGCGGGAATAACAGGTCCCACAGTAACCCAGTTTTGACCATTGGAACTTTTCTGAACTATGAAGTGGGAGACATCATACTCCTGATGTGTGCCCCAGTCAATTTTTACAGTACGCCCCGATCGCCACACGTTCAGGTGTGACCACTTAACCGGCAACACTGCAAGTGCGCTTGAAAGAGCCATTTCACCAGGTGGAACGGTAACGAGAGAGCTAGTGAAAATAATATTACTTGCTGCATTCTTTAAATTGTCAGAGTAAGCAAACCAGGATGTTCCGTTGAGTATATTCAATATCAGTTCATCTTCAATGATGCCATTAAGTTCTTCATCGCGGTATTTGAACTCAATTGCTCCGCTGAACGGAGCGGTAACGTTGGAAAAACTGTAAGAGCGCGAAACAGCAGCAGATCTTCCGGGATTCACTTATGTCGAATTCCGGGTTAAGTTTGTTCCGTTTAAAACAAAATCTGAACCGGGAATTAATGATAGTCCGTCTGCATAAAAGCTTGTTCCTGAAACGATGAACAGGTTTGTTCCTGATGCGACAGAGAAGATTGTCTGTGCGTTTGATGATAAACTAAACAGAAAAAGTAACGGTAACGTATAAGTGATTTTCATCGGATAATAATTTTGCCAGAATAAACTTGGATTGACGAATTTTTATTGTTTTACCGGAGTGCCGGTTTGATTATTATATGATTTATGTCAAAATTTTATATTGATTTTTCTTTGGTGGCGGGCTGACGATATTTCAATAAAATGCACGAATTTTAATTTCTCTATTATCAGATACGCGAACAAAACAAAACCAAAATCGCATGCGAGCACCTTTATTATCAGTGACCTGCTTTCTAATGTCATTTCTTGCACAATCGCAGGTTTCGTACAGAAATCATGATCAGCTAAGCCGGAAGTTGAAAGAACTGGCTTCAAATCATTCGAACTTTGCTAAAGTTCAAAGTATCGGTAAAAG
>DATCKB010000167.1:0-10958 GCA_036562505.1 Parasegetibacter sp.
GTATAATCAAGTCTATTATTAAAATCGCTACTCCGGGAATACTTCAGTTTGTTATAGCTTCCTGCAGCTGGATATTTCTTGCACAACTGGTAGCTACTACAGGAGGTGACGACGGATCAGCCGGATATCAGACAGCGTTACGATTAATGATGTTCTTTTTGTTACCAGCCTGGGGAATGAGTAATGCGGCTTCAACGTTGGTCGGACAAAATCTGGGCGCAGGTGAATTGAAACGCGCAGAGGATTCGGTGATGAAGACGGTGAAATACAAAATCATTTACATGCTCATCATCACACTGGCATTTTTCTTTCTGGGCGACTGGATGGTGTCTTTCTTTACAACTGATGAAAATGTTATTATCGTTGCGAAAAGAGCCATGCGAATTATCAGTACCGCCTTTGTATTTTATGGAGTGGGTACGGTGATGATTCATGCATTTAATGGTGCCGGTGATACCTGGACTCCCACTTATCTGAACTTTGCCGGTTTCTGGTTATTTCAGATTCCACTTGCCTGGCTGTTAGCAAAATATTTCGCGATGGGACCTGACGGCGTATTCATTGCTATTCCGGTTGCTGAGACCTCAATAACCATAGCTGCCTTCATTTTATTCAGACAGGGTAAATGGAAAAAAACCAAAGTTTAGTTGATAGATCAACCAAACCTGGTTTTTTCACCGTTACAAATTGGTGGGTATCAGGACCGTTTTTCTTGCCGGTTCAGGCAAACCTTTATTTCTGTTATCCAGGTGCTACTTCTTGCTAAATAACTCTTCCAGCTTTTTTTCAAGGTGTACACCTCTTACGTTATGTCCGATTACCCGACCTTCCCGGTCTAACAGTAAGGTATAAGGGACGCCTGACATTCCGTATGCTACACCGAGGCTGTTAGCAACAGGGCATTCCCAGCCCGTCAGACTGGAAACGTGATGCCAGGGCAGCTTATCATCCTGAATGGCTTTCACCCACTTATCCTTGTCCTCATCAATGGAAACGCTGATTACCGTGAATCCGTCTTTATTATACTTATTGTAGAGTTTAAGTACATTTTGATTCTCTGCACGGCAGGGTGCACACCAGGAAGCCCAGAAATCTACCAGTACTATATTTCCTTTTAAAGAGGATAATGATACTTTTTTTCCATCCGGATCAGGAAGAGTAAAGTCGGGCGGCACCTGACCAAAATCTGTTTTTCTTAATACTTCCAAACGATTTTTTAAACGGTTGGTATACCAGTTTTCCGGAGTTTTAGGGTCTAGTCCGTCGATCAATTCCTTCATATCAGCATAAGTAAGCTGACCTGTTCCTGCAGAAAGAAACTCTGCCGCCAGAATAGTATTGTTGTATTTTTTTGCGAAAGCTTTTCTGGTCGGATAAAAGATGTTCGTGTATTGATGACTCAATTCCTCCTGAAGTTTTGCTCTTTTAGCTTCGTCTTTTTCGGTCCGCATACCCTTTCTTATATCTTCAATTTTCTTTTCTACCGGGGCAATTGCTTCGAGATATTTGTTGTGTGCGATGTTGGAAGGAGTGCCGTCAGCAACTATTAAATTGGTATTTCCATTAATAGTAATCTTTCCGGGCTCAAGGTAAAAAGGTTGTTTTGATGAATATCCTTCACCAGTCAGATAAACTTTATCACCAACAAATTTGCCTTCTTTCTTAAATACAAACTTTCCGTCTTTTGCAACGGTTTCATCTAACACTTTGCCATCATATATCTTCTTCATCTGAATGGTTCCATCTTTCAACCCTTCAATATGACCTTCTACTACATATCCCTGCTGCGCAAAGAGGCCCAGACCTGCAATTGAAGCAACCACCATTAAAATAAACTTCTTCATATCCCAAACTCTGTTTTACAATGATTAAAATTAATCCGGGTTCCTTCTTCCCATAATCTCTACCCGGTCTAATTTCAGACCGGGTAAAGAAACTATGGATATCCTACCCCCTCGGATTTCGTAGGAATTTTTTACAAATGGTTTAAATGATTCACCTGTTTCTGACCAGGTTTCTCTACTTATTCATATAATCGTTAACGCGTATTCTGCTGGATTTCCGGATTCATTTCTATATAAGCCGGCAGAATTGGCCAAACTAATTTTGGATCACCCGGCTGCAACGTCAATACCCGTGAATTCAGTGTGTGCGTTACCGGTAGTTTCAGACGTTTAATATCATAGGTTCTCAGTTCCATTCCATACAATTCTCTTCTTCTTTCGAGAAGTACCTCATTCAGGATGTTTTGCTGGTTGGAACCGAAATCAGCCAGTGTTTTGTTTGTATAAGTGCCTGTTTTAAAACGCTTCATCCGGATCAGATTAACATCGTCAAGTGCCTTCTGAAGATTTCCCAGGCGGGCATTACATTCTGCGCGAACCATATACATTTCAGGAGTTCCCAGATGAATGTTGTCGGCCGCACTGGAGTTGGAGCCATCGGTTTTGTACCAGGTGTTATACGTTTTGCTATAGGTGACAGTTTTTCCGGTAATTTTCCCGGAGGTATTGATGCCGGTGAATTTCAGGGTTCTTCTCAAATCATGATTGTTTACAGTAGTTGCACTGGTTTCTTCATAATTAGGATACAACTGATTGAAGGTAGTAGAATCCAGAATCATATAGTTGTTCAGTAATACTCCCTTGGTAGTAGTTTTATGAAGATAAACTTCCTTGTCTACTGTTCTCGACATACCAATCAGTTTAGAAGTATGGTCGAAGTCCACATAGAGAGTGTTATAGTCATGCAGGAAGTTATTTATTGCCAGTGCCTTATCTGCATACTTTAGTGCTTCTTCATAATTACCCATATACAAATAGGTACGCGCCAGAATAGCATATGCAGCCGCCTTACTTGGCCGGTGTGAGTACTGACCATATTCATCCGGCAGATCAGGGATAGACTCGGTCAACTCCTTAATAATATAATCATAGACTACCTGAACCGGTTTACGATCTAACGGAGGCATAACCGAAGCGTCATCGTACATAGGTACTCCGAGATCGGTGGCTGCCGTAGCAGGATCATAATGTACGGCATATATATTCACCAGATTCAGATATGCATAAGCACGGTGCAGACGGGCTTCCGCCATCATCTGAGCTTTTGCGGCCGGATTATCGGTCACTTTCTTAAGTTCAGTCAGCATCGTGCCCATTAATGATACTATGTAGTACTGATTTTTCCAGTTAATATCATCCGCTAATGCTTCATATACCCAAACATCGCTCTCGAATGCATAGAGTTGTTTAACATGCAAACGAGTGGTTGTCCAGGTGAGCCATTTTGTTGAATCGGCGTAAACATCATCTGAAACGATGTCTACATATCCTGTTGCCTGAGAAAGTGAATACTGATAACGCTGGTTATCTACGTCATCCATAAACTTACGGAAGTCGCTCGCGGTTTTAGCAACTGATATTCCCCGCGGAAATGTATCCAGAAACTTATTACAAGCCGGAAGTATCAGTACAACCATCGCCAGCAAAACGATCAGGGATGCTTTATTTTTATAGTTGTTCTTTTTCATTGTTTAAAAATTTAGTCGGACAAGGCCGGTGAATGTACATCGGCTAACAGCAACCGTAGTATAGCGTTGACTTACAAGCCAAAGCGCAATCCTACTGAATACTGTGACCGGTTTCTGATAACATACTGAAGCGCTCCATAGACAGACGAACTGTAAGCAGGGAAATCAGGGTCCACGCCTTGTTCATTCGCTACCCAAATTGGTCCCAGGTTTCTGGCCTCAACCTGTAATCTCACACTCTTGAATGATCCGGAGATTTTTGGAGGCAGTGTATACGCCAGTGCGATACTCTGAACTCTGATACTTCCAGCGTTCATTACATTCTTGGTATTATATCTGGCAATGTTATCAGTTAAAGACTGATAGCTGCTCCTTTCTGCCGCTGTTCCGGGGAAATAATCTTCAATGGAATACATAGAGGCAGTGTTATCATCAGCCGGAGATTTCCAACTGTTTACCAGCATATTTGGTATCCATGTGTAGAAGCGGGTAGGTGTAAAATAGTTGTTCTTCAGGCCCGTAGGAGGATAGTCACCGACAAACTTGTGTCCGAACTTATACATCAGGCTGAGATTCAACTCAATTCCTTTATAACTGAAATTGTTCATCCACTGTCCGAAGTGCTTGGGGTTTCTTTGACCAACTACCTTAAATAGCTCACCGTATTTAACAAGGCTACTATTTGGAAAATCCAGCACGGTGTGCTCTTTCCCTTCGTACATGAACTTAATGTTTCCGTTCTCGTCATATCCTCTCCACTCTGCAGCGGCAACAAAATCTACCGGCTGATTCGGCAAGTGATAGTAGAAGGAAAGAGTAGTGTACGCAATTGCTGAGGTATTAACCTGAGTGATGTTATAAGCTCTGTTTCGGTTACTACCGTAATTAAACCTGGATTGCCATCTGAAATTTTTCTTGTCGATAATCCGACCATTCAGACTGATTTCCACACCCTTGTTGCTGATATTTCCTGTGTTCAATTCAGCACGGTTGTTCTGATGTCCGTATGTTCCGTTAACTGCTATCTGCGCTAATACATCGGACGCGGTTTTGTGATACACTTCAACTGTTCCGCTTAATCTTCCTTTGAGCAAAAAGAAGTCGAGACCTAAGTTAAAGATTTTCGTTTTTTCCCAGGTCAATGCAGGGTTTGGCGCAGACTGCACGGCAGCATACGGAAGCTGAGTAATCGGGTCTACCCATGGGTAACCGAGAATGTAGGGGCTCACCCCTTTATTGGCTATACCATTTCTACCGTATGAAAATCTCAGTTTCATTCTGTCAACCCAGTCGAAGTTGAAGAATTTTTCATCACTAATCTGCCAGCCGAGACCAACAGACCATTGTGGCAGATTACTCCGGGAAGCTGATTGTCCGAAAAGGTTGGCTTTATCCAGACGGATACTTCCGGTTACGTCATATCGTTTCATAAATGTATAACCAGCGTTTCCGTAGGTAGACACCCAACGGTCTTCAGCACCTCTGAGCGTTAATCCAAAACGTTGAGTTGGTGCAGGAGGAATATTTGTTTGTCCGAACGCAGCCGCATCTCCGGTCATTTTTGGTGTAATGGTATTCAAGAAATCGAGGTTGGTTATAGCTACCAGCGACTGTGGATCATAACCGTAGTAACCATAGGGACGAGCATCAAAATAATCAGATTTTATTTCGGCACCACCCAGTACACTTACGGCATGGTCACCAAATGATTTACGATAGGTAAGTACACCTCTGGCATTATGCGACCGTGAATTGGTTTGGTTTTCATACAGCATTCCTCCCGGAGGTATCGGATATGATCCGTTTGGTCTTGCGTTACTGTTAACGAGATTTCTTACATACCAGGTATGTTCATTGTAGTATTCACTTCTTAATACATGATCTCTCTGATATTGATAAAACAGTTCAGCAGTTAATGCCTTTGCCAGATTCACGGTGATATTGGTATAAAGGCGGATATTGGTGGTATTCACTTTCTTATCTTGATTATCAATATCCTGTTTTAAATTCCAGTCCCAATCGTAAGGCAGTTTATATTTTGCTGCAGTATCCCGTCTCCTTTGAGTAGGAACATCATAGTATGTATCTATCGCATCATTCTTGATCATTGGAAGATAATTTCCGTTTTCGTCAAGTATGCGGGTCATTTGAGGAATAAAAGCGAGCTCGTTTACCACCACGCCATTTTCCTTTTTATGCGACATGAATACATTGCTGCCAAAAGAGAATTTCAACCATTTCTTAGGTGTGTATTCATCTACAATATTGAATATTAACTGGAAGTCGGAATTTCCTTTGGTGTACTGATTGTTTTGCACCGCAGAAATAGAAGTTCTCACTCTGTTGATATCGGTACCAGACTGGAAAGTGATATTCAGCTTTTTGTTATTTTCGATTTTTCTGAAGAATAGTTCACGGAATTCATCCCGTACATCAATTCTTGAAAGTTCTGTAAGACGCTGGTTACCCACGGATTCAGAAATATCACCACGTTTCATTCCTACCAGAACCTGCAACACTTCAGGCAGTTCATACACAGCAGCCTGAGCAGGATCTAATAAGGCATCTAAGTGACCTTTATTCATCATCCAACGGTAGAGCTCAATCGCATCTTTGCTGGAAGCCCATGGTATGTTTGACAATTTTGGTACAGGCTGAGCGAGGAAGTCCATTGAAACATTCATCATAGGTTGACCTCTTTTCACACCGCCTGATTTAGTTGTAATTACAATAACTCCGTTTGCTGCCTGGGCTCCCCAGATGGAAGCAGCTGCAGCATCTTTCAATACCGTAATACTTTCAACATCCGCAGGATTGATAAGCGTCCACGGATCAACGGCACCGGTATAAAATGGTGCATTATCTACCACAATCAGCGGGTTCACGTTTCCGAAGGTTCCCATACCTCTGATAACAATACTTTTACTTCTGTCAGAATTCGGGTTCTGATCTTCATCATACTGGGTTTCAAAAAACATTCCCGGAACCATACCTTCAATACGGTCTTTCAGGTTGAAACTGTTTGATTTTTCCAGATCCTGTGCAGAGATATGTGTATAGGACCCTGTTGCTCTCTCCAATGGAAGTTTCTGATAACCGGTGGAAATTACCACCACATTGTCCATTTCGTCCTGGACCGGAATCAGGACAACAGTTATGGTAGTAAATGAACCTACCCGAACCTGCTTGGTTTCAAAACCCACGTAAGAAACTACTATCTGGTCTCCCGGATTGGCATTAATTGAAAATTTTCCGAATGCATCTGTGGTGGTTACGTTCTTAGTACCCTTTATGGCGACGGTAGCCCCTTCAAGTGGTCTTCCTGAAGAATCCACGACTAATCCGGTAATCTGGACCGGTGGTTCTTCCAGAACACTGGTAAGGTCAAAACTGGCTTTTGATTTCATGGGTCGCGCTTTCACTACAATGGTTTTGTTATCAAAAACCTTGTAAGTGAGCGGCTGAGTTCTAAAGAACTCTTCCAGTGCTTCTTTTAACTGAACATTTTCAAGTGTGAGATTAACCGGCTTACTGTAGAGTAATGCTTCATCCTCGTACAGGAAGGAGTAGCCGGTCTGTTCCTTGATGGTCTTGAATACTTCTCTTACATCCCCGTTCTTAAATGACAGAGATACAGTCTGTGAAACTGTTTTTGCAGAAACATTCAGGAAAGCTACTGTCAGAAAAATAAATGTGAGCTTCATCGCAAGTAAATTCTTTTTTCCTGGTAGAGGAAGCCTTAGCAGGAAACCTCCCAGACCCGGGCAAGGACGGGCCTTGATAATACTAAAATGCATACATTTGTATGGTTTGGGTTGAAAAAATGATTGTCTTAGCGGATAACATTTGGCGAACCCGGCTTTCAGTCAGAAGCAGGTCAGAGCGCTTCTGGCTTTTTTTATGCAGGGAACATACCAATCCTGTCAGGGAGATTGAGATGTGTTCATAACAGCTTATTTTGGTTTTAGATTTATTAAAAGAAATACTACTCTGCTTTTCCTTTAACTATAATCCTTTGTCCTTCTACAGCAAATCTGATTCCCGTGAACTGCAGCATTTCCAGAAACTGCGATAATGGTACGGTCCGGGGAATCTCTCCGGATAATTTTTCAAGGGGGGGATTGCCTTCATAAACAACTTCTACGTCGTACCATCTCGAAGCCTGCTTCATGATGAAGGCGATTGTATTACTTTCAAACAGAAAATATCCGTTCTTCCAGGCTATAACCTGGTCGGTTTGTACATTTCTGATCTGGCCCAGCTTTCCATCGGAAGCTACTGCTACCTGCTGGCCCGGCACAAGCATCACACCAGCTTTATCAGCCGTCGATGCATTATTTTCAGCCGCATTCATTTTCGACGTTACTTTCACACTTCCCGTCAACAACGTAGTTTTTTCAAAGTCTTCATCATCGTAAGCATTGATGTTGACCTGAGTACCCAATACTTCTATCTCCTGACGACTGGTGCTTACAATAAAGGGTACTTTTTGATGGTTGGAAACTTTTGAGGCAGAAATCGGACCGGAAGCTGTGTTAAGATTTGCAAATACTGGTACCACTTCAAAAAAGGCCTCGCCGGTTACGACTACTCGCCTTTCTTTGTTATTAAAAGTTACCGGAAACCTTATGGAGGAAGCTGCGTTTAGCCATACCCGTGATCCATCAGGTAATCGTAAATTGAATTGCCGGCCTTTCGGCGTGGTCAGCATATGCCACTGAACCTCGCCCTCTGCAGCGCCAGACCCGGCCTCCACACCTGCTATGTTATAAGAAAGCTGTCCTTGCTTCAATTCCAGTTCCGCCCCTGCTTCGGCGGCAATTATTCCCGGCGAAGCTGTATCAAGTACAATCTGTTGCCCGTTAGCAAGGGTTAATACTGCCCCATCAATACCCGGTTGAATATCATTCTTTAAAACTGAACCCGCCAGTTGTCCGCCCTGCTTTCCTGTCTCTTCCTCAATCCTTAAACTTAGCCACATATATGCTCCCAGACCAATCAGAATTGCCAGACATGCGGCGGCAGCCCAGGTTCCTACGGCTATCCCTATAAAATATCGTCTGAAAAATGATTTGTTTCCGGTTGTATCCGGAATCGCATCGGGGCTCAAATTCATCCCTCCGCCGGAATTCGCGCCTGCATAGGCATCCATTTTTTCTCTCACGCGATCTTCACTGAACTGCTCCATCCGTTTTAACTGTTCAGCCATAAAATCGGGATTACTGATCTGCCCGAACAGTTCTTTATTTTCAGCACTCTGAGCTGCCCAGGCATTCAGCTCCTGCAGCTCTTCTTCAGATAACTCCTCTCTGAGATATTTTAATAAAAGTAGTTGAATTCTATCCACTGGCTCAATTTAGAATTGTCAGAATAGGCTCACCTGTTAGTAAGACAATCACAATTCAAATTCATCCAAAGAAATTTCAGAAAAAATTCAAATAAAATCAGAAAAGGTGTATAAGACTGCTATTGCACCCGAAAGGGCAAGAACAGCAGTTAGTTTACGCTTGAGGAACACCGTTTTAAGTATTTGTAATGCCCGTGCCTTCTGGCTTCTGACAGTTTGAGGATTGATATTGAGTTTTGAAGAAATTTCTTCTGTACCTAATTGCTGGAAATAGATCATTTTGAAGATTGTTCGGCACTTATCCGGCAGGTTCTCAATTTCTGCATATATTTCATGAACCAGACCTGCAAACAGCATCTCGTTCTGTACCACCGTCGTTAATGGCTCATCGGTATTTGTGGTTAACGATTCTATTACACGGATAACATTCTTACTCCTCTTTCTCGCTTCTAAATAATTAATACATGCATTCCTTATGGCAACAAAGAGAAAGGCTTTGATGTTTTCCGGTTTTTCAAACTCGCTCCGTTTTTGATACATTTTTACAAAAGTCTCAGAAACAATGTCTTCCGCAGCGTGGATATCGTTCACATAATGGTCGGCAAAAAAACAAAGCTGCCTGAAGTATCTTCTGAATATAAGATCTTCAGCCGCAGCCTCACCTTTCCTGAAGGCTTCCATCAATTGATTATGGTCCTGAACTCTGGGCATATCGGGTTCGGGTAACAAACCTACATCAAATATGCTTCAGTTTTTCAGCTCATTTTTTGCACATGCACGAAGTAGCTATTTATTAGTTTAGAAAAAAAGTGGAAATTGCTGTGATATTCGTCAAGATTTCCCTACCCCTTAAAAATTTCGATTATAAATGTGCTAAAATTGCCGACTAAAAATTTAGTGGTTAGCCGTCATCACGGTAAATTTGAATATGCTTGGAGTAGAAGTTTTATTATCAACGACCTGTCTCTTCGGTTTTTTTGTTTCCGGAATATTGCTTTTTTCGAATAAGCACAACCGTCTCTCAAACCGCTTTCTTGGCCTACTTTTTTTTACAGTCTCATTCCGCAGCCTTTCTATCATTCTCGACAGAAACGGATTGGTGGGAGATAATTTTGCACTGGGACTTGTGAGCTTTGTTTACTACTGGATTCCGCCATTAATATATCTTTACATCAGAACTTTAGCCTATGATCAGCAAAAGTTGCGGAAATCTGATTACCTGCACTTTATTATTCCTATACTGGCATTTGGCCTGCTCCTGTATTACCTGTCGGCCGGATTTATATATAAAGGCCGGCTTATATTTCCCAGCCGGGAAATACTCTCCGGCATTCCTTCCATAATTTATGTACCGGCCACCTATCACGCCATATTCATATGTTTGATGGCAATTTGTTATGCTGTAGCCTGCTGGAGTGTGGTATTAAAGAAATTTACAAGGGAAAATCTGCAGCACCCGCAATCCCGAAAAATCCGAAACTGGATTCTTACTTTATTAATTCCTACCAGTTTACTGACTTTTATTGTTTCGGTAAGCGGAGTGCTTTGGTTACTGGGGTACGTTCAGGTAACTTCAGAATTGTACTATTATCAGATAATCAGGGCCATGTTATTAATTTTTGTTTTTTCTAATGTGTTGATAAATACAGAATTACTTTTTGGACTGCCCGACATCAAAACGATATTACCACCGGTAAAGACTCAGGTGGTCAATCGGATAATAATACCCGATTCTGTTCAGGATAAGAATATTTCTTCGCTGAAAGAAGTCGTTGCTTCAGAATCGGGAAACCATTTATACGACGAATTCGGGTGGATAAAATATTCAACAGATTATGAAGAAAATGACAGTGCTGAAGCCGGTGTACCCATCGAAAATGACCGGGCGATAACCTATATAAATGAAATAAATGAATATCTGAAAACAAACCCCTATACGGATCCGGAATTTAACATGCAATCGATGAGCACAGCCTTATCCATCCCGGTTTACCACCTGGAATATCTTTTCAGATATTACAATAAATATTCATTTGCTACTTTTCGAAATATTATGCGTGTTCAATATGTTTTGAACTG
>DATCKB010000168.1:0-4488 GCA_036562505.1 Parasegetibacter sp.
GACCTATACACTGTGCCTGGAGTGAATCAGCCGATTCAACTTTACCGCTCTTATAGCGGGACAGGCAAGGTTGTCAGCGCCGGGTTCAGAGAACGCTAAGAAGATATTGCATCTGTAACGCGGGTATTTCATCACTGAAGAAGCGGTACCTGAAGAAGGAGTAGGGCGGGTGAAGAAAGCCCGATACTGGCCGAAACTGTGCATGTGACTGCCAGGACTTCAGACCTGTAGTTTTGTGAAGAAAGCCCGATACGGGCAGAAACGGTGTTCGTGACTGCCGGGACTTCAGACCTGTAGTTTTTTGAAGAAAGCCCGATACTGGCAGAAACGGGTTAACACCAGTGAATTATTATAACCAGACGGAAGAGGATGTGTCAGCAATGAACTGCTTCAATCGTAGTAAACTTTTGGGTAGTTCTAGCCGACACGTCCTCTTTTTATGCTAAAAAAATTAGTAATTTGCGCTTTCATGAAAGATCTGCAACAGCATGAAAGATCCGCAAAAGTTATCTGAGCACAGGACGGAGCGGTCGCCATCCGCTGCGAAAGCTTTATTCCCTCCTGGAACAAAAGCTATTGCCCACCTCGATATGGATGCTTTTTTTGTAAGTGTGGAAATCAAAAAGAATCCCCGTCTGGCTGGAATTCCTTTAATTGTTGGAGGTCAAGACAGAGGTGTGGTTGCCGCATGTAGCTATGAGGCAAGGAAATTTGGAATACACAGCGCAATGCCGGCTAAACAGGCAAAAAGTCTTTGTCCGCATGCGACGTTTATTAAAGGAAGTTATGCGGATTATACCCACTTCTCCAGGCAGGTTACACAGATTATAGCGGCAAGTGTTCCCCTGTATCAGAAAGCCAGCATTGATGAATTTTACATTGACCTGACCGGACTGGAAAAATTTTTTGGAACAGAGAAATACCTGGAAGACCTCGTTCAAACCATCAAGCAGGAAACGGGTTTGCCTCTTACCTACGCTTTATCTACGAGTAAATTAGTGAGTAAGATTGCCGCCAACGAAGTGAAGCCAAACGGGCAAATTATTGTTGCACCGGGAACCGAAAAGGACTACCTGGCACCCTTGTCCATCGACAAGATTCCGGGTATAGGGAAGAAGACAGCCAGTCTGATGCGTGCCTACGGCATTCATTTGATCAGGGATCTGGCCGCGCTAACGGTCGAAGATGCTGAAGCCCGCTTCGGAAACTGGGGAAAGGATATCTGGCTTAAAGCGAATGGAATTGATCATTCACCCGTTCATTCCCAGTGGAGTCAAAAAAGCATCAGTACGGAAAATACATTTCATGAAAATGTTCTTCATGAGCCGTTCCTGCAAAAGGAGTTGATTCGAATGACCGAAAAAGTGGCTTTCGAACTGCGTGCGCAAAATAAGGTTACCGGTTGTGTGGCTGTAAAAATCAGGTACAGTGATTTTTCAACTTTTACCAAACAGGCCTCTATACCATATACTTCTGCCAATCATATTTTATTGAAGGCCATCAAGGAAGTATTCCGGCAATTATATGAATCAGGCCGTCCGGTCCGTTTAATGGGGGTTCGGTTAACTGATCTTACCGTTGATCAGTATCAGACCAGTTTGTTCGATAACCGGGAAGATACGATGAAACTTTATAAGGCCGTTGACAGTTTAAAGAAGCGGTACGGTACCTCTTTAGTGCAACTCGGCGGGGGGATTTGAAACTTGACGTTCTGGTCAGTAAATTTTGAGTGGATGCCTTTTGAACTTTCAGGTTAGACTTTTGAATTATTAACCGTCAAAAACCTTATCTTTAATAACATCCAATAAAATCACCATGAACTCACTCACCACACTTTCCGAAGTGTTGAATAAATTAAGAACCGAAGGGTATACGCTTGATTTTAATTTGAAAGAAAATTGTATTCACTGCGGTGAGCCGCACATGCAGCTGGATCCCTCAGAATTCGAGATAGACCGTTATTTCCGCTTCGAAGGAGAAAGTAATCCTGATGACAGTGCGATAGTATATGCGATTTCATCAAAAGATGGTCAGAAAGGTGTACTTGTTGATGCGTACGGAATTTATTCGGATAGTCTGTCTGCTGAAATGATCGAGAAGCTTCGCATTAAAAGATAAACTCCTGTTGCATTTCAGCCATTCTGGCGAAAATGAATTAATTTTATTTCTTTCTTTAACCACAGAAATGTTAGTAGATGGGAGATAACTTTATACAGCAGTTATTGGAAGAATTTCAAACGCCTTTACATAATCCGGTTCTTGTTTTTTCGCTGATTCTTTTAATAATCCTGCTATCGCCCATCATTCTGAGAAAATTCAATATTCCGGGAATTATCGGGCTGATTATTTCGGGAGTGATAGTCGGACCTTACGGGTTAAATTTTCTGGCCAATAATTCGGCTATTGATTTATTCTCTACTATCGGGTTGCTATATATTATGTTTATAGCAGGACTTGAGCTTGACCTGAACGAATTTCAGAAGCATAAGAACAAAAGCCTGGTATTCGGAATCCTCACATTTATACTGCCGTTGGCGATCGGTTTTCCGGTAATATATTACCTGCTCAAGTACGATATGAACTCGAGCTTTCTTACCGCGAGTATGTTCGCAACGCATACGCTGGTCGCCTATCCTATAGTCAGCCGGTTTGGTATTTCCAAGAACAAGGCAGTTGCCATTACTTTGGGAGGAACGATTCTGACAGATACTGCCGTGCTGATAATTCTGGCTGTGATCATGGGATCGGAAAAAGGTACTTTGAATCAGGATTTCTGGATTCGCCTCGGTACTTCTCTCGCTATTTTTTCTGCTATCATGTTTATTATCGTACCCCGTGTTGCGCGTTGGTTTTTCAGAAAGCTGGAGAGCGAAAAGACTTCCCACTATATATTTGTTTTGTCAGTTGTATTTTTTGCGGCGTTTCTGGCGGAAGTGGCAGGTGTAGAGTCTATCATCGGTGCTTTCGTAGCGGGATTAGCGTTGAACAAACTGATTCCCCATTCCTCTGCTTTGATGAACAGAATCGAATTCATCGGCAACGCTATTTTTATTCCCTTCTTTTTGATCAGTGTAGGAATGATGGTAGACGTTCGTGTTATTTTCAGCGGACCTACAGCTATAATTATTGCGGCAGTACTAACCACCACAGCAATTGCCGGAAAATGGCTCGCCGCATTTGCCACGCAGAAATTATTCGGTTATAGCCGGCCGGAGCGTCAGTTAATTTTCGGATTAAGCTCGGCACATGCTGCGGCTACTCTGGCCGTTATCTTGGTTGGGTACCGGGAAGGGATTCTCGATGAAAATATCTTAAATGGAACCATTATTCTGATTTTGATAACCTGTTTAACAGCGTCTTTTGCAACGGAAAATGCTGCCAAGAAAATGGTATTGATTGCTGATGCTGAAGCGTTGGACGAAGAAGACGACGACCTGCATCAGGAACATATTCTGCTTCCTATACAGGATTTTACTAAACTCGAATCCAGTCTGGATTTTGCTATTTTGCTGAAAGACAAAAAATCGCATCATCCGATTACGGTGTTGACGGTAGTGCCGAATAATGAAGAGGCTGAAGACAATCTGATGATAGCACGCAAGAAACTGGAGCAATCGTACAAAATTGCTTCGGCAACCGAAACGCACATCAACGTAATTGCTTCTATTGATCATAATCCTGCAAGTGGTATTGTGCGGACTTCCCGGGAAATCATGGCCAATACGATTTTACTGGGTTGGCCTACAAAAGGAACCGTGCTTGACAAGCTGTTTGGTGACAGAGCTGAAACAGTTCTTGCCAACACGGATAAGAATGTGTTTATTGCCAAGATAACCAAACTCTTAACCGGGCATAAACGAATTTTACTTTTTTGTCCGCCCCTGGCTGAATTGGAGAAAGGATTTGCGAGCTGGATGGGAAATGTTTGCAGGTTATCGAAAGAGTTATCGATTCCTGTGATTTGTTATGCTAACGAAAGAACGAGTAAGGACATTAATCTTCAGTTGGCGAAGCAAAACGCCGGTCATTTTTCATTCCGGTTATTTGAAGACTGGGAAGATTTTCTGGTATTGGCGAAAGAAATTAATGCCGAAGATATTTTAGTGATGATTTCCGCAAGGAAAGGCTCTGTTTCCTATATGTCGATTCTTGAAACAGTTCCTTTCAAATTTGAAAAATATTTTCCTGAAAACACAACATTGTTGATTTATCCTAGCCAGCACGAGGCAGATTACAAGCTGAGCGAATATGATGACATAAGTACAGAACCATTGTCGAAGGGTATCGAAACAATTCAGAAGATTGGTAAGGGAATCGGTAATATATTCAAGAATGATTAACCGGACCCTCCGGCTGCTGATTACTTATGTGAAAATTTTGTTATTCAAAAAATCTTTGTACTTTTCCGGTGTAATTGGTAAGGCCGAAACGCTCAATTTCCTTTAAAAATACAGGGGCGTATTGAGTTTTCAGGCTTTATCAAAATTC
>DATCKB010000174.1:0-2807 GCA_036562505.1 Parasegetibacter sp.
CTGTTGTTTGCATTGGGGTGTATGGTGGTGGAAGTGGTGTATGTAAGAATTTCATTGGTGGCGATGGACTGGGTGCGGAAACAGGAAAAATTATTCCGTTGGCTGGAATGGATTACACTTTTTATCATTCTGGCTCTTGCCGCCGCAAGCTTCATTGCGGCAGCCGATCCCGGGGTGGAGAAAAATGTGATTTTAAGCAGCACTATGCATCGTTTTTTGCTTGGTGTTACCATGAGTGCGATCAACCCTGTTCAGATTCCTTTCTGGTTCGGGTGGAGCACTGTTCTGTTTTCCAAAAATATTCTTCAACCAAAGGAGTCGCATTATAATGCTTATATTATCGGTATCGGCATCGGCTCTCTCATTGGTGCTGCCGTATTTATTTTTGGCGGACAATTAATGGTCAACCAATTGAATGCGAATCAGAACATGCTGAACTATATTATTGGGGGCGTGTTCACTATTACAGCAATTGTTCAGGGATGGAGAATGTATTTCAGAAAGCGAAGATTTAGGGGTGATAGAGATTGATGAACTGCAGGTATCGGTATACAACTCCCTTAACTTTACACCTGAGCCTTTCATTGAAAATACTATTATCACAGCCATTTACTACCTGGCTATTCAAACCTCCGCACTAAAGGCTCAGGATACCTTATTATCAAGTTTCCCGGAAAAGTATATTTTATCTGTTCAGGAAAAAGTCACCTATTCTGGTCCTCAATCAGTTTATTCGCGTTTCCCCAATTCGAACAAAGTTACTAATACAAGATGGTGGGAATGGCTAGCTTTCCCGGTTTCGTTTTTGTGGAATTAAATGTTTTAGCGCAATGAAATATTATATAATTATCACCCTATGCTCCATAATTCTGCTTGCAGGGACCTGTCGGAAAATGGATGCAGAATGTAAAGACGATTCTCATAATTGACTCGCTGTTTTCAATAACTCAGATAGAAGGATAAACTTTACTATATACTGGAACTATCCTGATACTACGATAGGGAGTAATAATCCCTCTTATTCGTTAAGTAGAAAAATTTTTAAAAAAAATATGAAAAAGATGTTCCGCGCACTTATGATCCTGTACCGGTGGCTGACAGGCGGCTGACGGAAGCAATCTTTGTAATTTTTTAATAGCACTATTTACCGAAATGCCTCAAAGCACATCTAAGGAATATTCAAAAGGGATGTAAAAGGGATGCAAGAAGGATAGCTGAAATTTTTTTGTAGTACTAATTACCTATTCTGTTCTCAATTCTCTGTCCATGTGTCTCGGTCGTCCGGACTAAACTTCCATGGGGCAAAATTATTTTCGATATTACTGAACATCATGTTCCATTCCTGCGGGGCGTTGCTTTCTTCCATAATCAGTGACCGGCGTAATTCAAGAATGATTTCTAACGGACTAATGGCAACTGGGCACTCCTGAACACAGGCATTGCAAGTGGTACAGGCGTTCAGTTCTTCTACAGTTATATAGTCGTGAAGCAGACTCTTGCCGTCTTCTTTAAATTCTTTGTTTGCACGAATATTATTTCCAACCTCTTCCAATCTGTCGCGTGTATCCATCATAATTTTTCGTGGAGAAAGTTTTTTGCCGGTAATGTTAGCCGGACAAGCAGCGGTGCATCGTCCGCATTCCGTACAGGAATAGGCATCCAGCAAATTCCTCCAACTCAAATCCATCACATCTTTAGCACCGAATTTTGCAGGTGCAGCTGCGTCTGTAGGTGCCAGTTCAGGTTGCATCGCATACAACACTTCCTGCTGAATCGCCGGCATATTATTCATCTTTCCCATTGCCTCCTGACGGGCATAATAAGCGTTCGGAAACGCCAAAAGGATGTGCAGGTGTTTGGAATATGGGAGGTAATTGAGAAACGCAAATATTCCTAAGATATGCAGCCACCAGGCAGTTCTTTCGATTGCTGTCAGGCTTTCGATACTCAGGTTATTAAAAAGCGGATGGAGGAAGGAGGAAATCACAAAGTTCCCGGTTTGATGGTCTGCATAACCCGGTGCTCCTTTAATTTGAAGCAATGTATCGGAAGCATTCATTGTAAGAAACAATGACATCAATACTATTTCCGTAATCAGAATGAGCCGTCCGTCTTTTGCCGGCCAACCGTTCAGGTCTCGCTGTGATAATCTCTTTACAGGAAAAACAGTTCTTCTGAGCAGGAAAACTACACATGTCAGTAACACCCCCAGTGCCAGTACTTCAAAACTGTTTATCAGAACGGAATAGAAACTCCCAAGAATTGGAACAAATAACCGGTGCGATCCAAGAAGACCGTCGAGCACAATTTCCAACACTTCAATATTTATAATGATGAAGCCAAGATAAATTATCAGGTGCATCAGGGCGATCACAGGCTTCCGGAACATCTTTTTTTGCCCGAATGCCAGTAACAGTACGTTTTTAATGCGTTCAGACTTGCTACCAGCCAGTTCCTGATCCCGTCCAAGTAAAATATTAAAACGGATACGACGTACCTGAATGGTAAACATAGCGATGGCAACTGCTGCTGCTAAGGCAAATAAAACCTGCTGAAATATCTGCATAAAACTCAATTTAATGACGGTTCATTCTCCGTCATTTCCGCGGCTAAGTTAAGTGTTTTGACCTGTTTGATGGTTAAATGTATAACTCTTATTAATTTACGCACTAATCAGCAAAATAAATTAAATATGTCTGAGCAGAAAAAATACATTCTTACTGAAGAACAGGCGACCCGGAAATTGCAGAGAATGGCCTATGAAATAGTAGAAGAAAATCTGGATGACAATACTGATCATATTATAC
>DATCKB010000177.1:0-2740 GCA_036562505.1 Parasegetibacter sp.
GTTTTACAGTAGTGTGATCGGAGAGGAGGATGATGTTCCTCAGAAATGTGAAGCCTGGATTAATAGGGCAATTGTGATACAACATTTAAAATCAACTGCCATGTGGGCGGTTATTCAAATACAGGATATTCTGGGAATGGAAGAAACGCTGCGAAGAGAAAATCCGGATGATGAGCGAATCAATATTCCATCTGACAATAAACATGTATGGAACTATCGTATGCATATTCATCTCGAAGATTTGATAATGGCAAGGGAATTCAATGAAGATCTCCGGCGGGAAATATTGCTGGCGGGGAGATAAGAGGAAAATCCGAACTTTAACCCCTATGCCCTTCAAACTCAGATATCAAATATTCGATTTACCTTTTAAGTATCCTTTTACAATTTCAAAAGGAACAAAAACCCACCAGCAGACCCTGATAGTTGAGCTCGAATGGAACGGGTTCCGCGGTTATGGAGAAGCTCCGGTGATTTCATACTATCCGGTTACAATCGATCAGATCCTTACAGATCTCACACAGAAGAAAACCTTTATTGAGAAATTTGCATTTACTGAACCTGAAAGATACTGGCATTACCTCCACCATCTTCTTCCCAAAAACCCTCTGCTGGTTTGTGCGCTGGATATGGCTTGCTGGGATATATACGGACAATTGAAACGGCAACCTTTATATGCTCTCTGGAGTACTGATATTTCTCAGGCCCCGCTTACCGATATCACTATCGGACTTGATTCTCCCGAAACAATGGTTACCAAAATGAAAGAAAACCCGTGGCCGGTTTATAAAATAAAGCTGGGTACCGACAGAGATCTGGAACTATTAAAAGAACTCCGAAATTATTCCGGCGCAAATTTCAGACTTGACGTAAACGGAGGGTGGACAGCGAATCAGGCAAAACAAATTCTCCCTAGGCTGGATAATCTGAACATCGAGCTAGTTGAAGAACCCATTAAAAAGTACGATTATACAGGCATGAAACAGTTGATGGAAATTTCGCCCGTTCCTCTGATTGCGGACGAAAGTTGCGTGGGAGAAGAGGACATAAAGAACTGCTTCGGTCATTTTCATGGTATCAATATTAAACTGACTAAGTGCAGCGGAATCACTCCTGCGATCCGGATGATAAAAAAAGCCCGGGAATCCGGACTGAAAATAATGTTGGGAAACATGAATGAATCTACCATCGGTTCAGCGGCTCTGGCGCATCTCATGCCTCAGGCCGATTATGCTGATATTGATGGGCCGCTTCTTCTTGCTGAAGATCCGGGAAAAGGTTTAATCTATAATTCAGGTAAAATTCTCCTGAGTAATGCACCCGGACTTGGTGTGTCGCTTAAGTGATTACCAGGTATCGTATTTTCTGGGCTTAAAACAGGGAATGATAAATTCCGGAAGCTTAAAGGAAGATTCAGGTGCATCTTTAATAACTGCCCCCTGCATATCTGATTCGGCTTCTGAAGGTTCAGAAACTTCTTCCAATCCGCTGCCACGTACCACCCGAAGGTTAACTTTTTCTTCTACCACAAGGGATATATTATCCTGAGGAGTGTCGGATGAAGGAATGGTCAAGGTGTTTGTCATAGAAATTCAGTTGAATTTTATTATCGAAATATTATTGCATATACTTCATAAATTAATGAATTATGCAACTCAATGTTTCCAATTAATTACTGAAATTCCTGTGCCATTCGAATTCCGGCTTTCGTGGGGAATTGCTTGCCCATGAATCATTCCAAATCCCCCGTGCTCTCAAGTATTTCAAGCGATTTGCGCATATTGATACCCGCCCCAAGAATTCCTTTGAAGATATCTCCGGTATTTCTCAACCGTTCGGTCATATTGTAAATATTAAAATCAGAAGGCCGGACACCTTTTTTAACCTCATTCCAATTAAGCGGAGCTGAAACTGTGGCTCCCGGCCGGGGACGCAGACTATAAACAGATGCGATAGTCTGACCTCTTCTGTTTTGTAAATAATCCAGATAAATCATATTTCCACGTTTCTTCAGGCTTCTTTCCATACTTGTTATCGCCGGGAGCCGGTCATTCACCAGCATACAAAGCAGCCTGGCAAAATCCTTCACCTCTTCATATTGATATTTTCTACCCATAGGAATATAAATGTGTAAGCCTGTTGCCCCGGATGTTTTACAGAAGGAGTCGATTTTTATAACGTCGCACAATTCTTTAAAACATTGTGCAGTTTCTATCACCTCTTCAAAGTTGTTCTTTTCGGAGGGGTCTATATCAATTATCAGGTAGTCGGGGTAATCATCTTTGTTGGTGCGGGAATGCCAGGGATTCAGCTCAATACATCCCAGATTATTCAGATAGGCGAGCGTGGCTTTGTTATTACAGATGATATAATCAATTGTCTTGTTGGATGATTCGGAATAAACCGGGTAGGTTTTCACCCAGTCGGGTGCCTGCTCACCTGCATCTTTATGAAAGAAGCCCTGGTCATTGATACCACCCGGGTTCCGTTTCAGCGATTGAGGGCGATCTTTGAGATAGGGCAAAATCACATCAGCTATACTCTGATAATAATTAATCATCATCCCCTTGTTGATCTCTTCATCGGGCCAGTATATTTTGGTTGCATTCGAGATGGGAACCTTAATCCGACCAAAGCTAAGTTCAGATCCGGCTATGGCTTCAAGCTTTTTTGTATTTCTTTTTGATGCGGCATTTCTTTGTGATGTAGTAATTCTTTTTGAAGCTGTATTGCTTTTCCC
>DATCKB010000185.1:0-2119 GCA_036562505.1 Parasegetibacter sp.
CTTTTACACCCTGCTCCGCCGCCTCTTTTGTTTCATAAGCGAAAAAAGATGCCCGCATGGGTAATCTGTTCACCGATACTACTTCCGGATGCTGAAGTTCATACGGAAGATCCTGTGCATGAATTAAATGAAAGTAAAAGAATAACAAATTGCAAAGAATCAGTCGACGCATACTAAAATCGTGTGTTGGTGAATGTTATATTCCGGAATGAATTCCTTATTCCGGCCAGATGCCGTTTGACGGTGTGAATTTGTATTCCGGCTAAGTTTTTATTTCGATGTTACAGGATATCGATATAGTCCGATTTCAGCGATTGTCGGATTTAACCGGCTTGCTGTGATTCGGAGACGAATCCGGTTAGCATCAACTTCATCAAAACGTAAAAGACGTTTGTACCCCACTGTGGTTCCCCCGACTATCTCCTTCCAATTGTCTCCATCATTATATTCCAGTACGAAAGATTCAATTCTTTGACCTTTTTTAATGTACTCCTGAAGCATCAATACATCGAATTTAATCTTTTCGGAAAGCTGAAATTCGATGACGGCTGTTGTATCAGATTCATCTGCTATCCAATACGAAGAATAGGCACCGTCGGTCATCCCACTCGCATCATTACCGGAACTGAATTTGCCGGAACTGACTGAAACCTTTGAGCCTTTTAATAGGTTAACGGAGAAAGTTTCATCTAACAACGATTTCCATTGTATCAGACTCAGGCTATCATTCTGATGTATTTTTCCTCGTTTATCCGGAGGAATATTCAGCAGCAATACACCATTTTTTCCAACCGAATTAAAGTAAATGTCGAGCAGTTTCTCCGGAGATTTCACCTGATCGTCTTCCTCCCGATGGTAAAACCATCCTGGTCGGATCGACACATCTGTTTCTGCAGGATACCAAACCAAACTCCTAGCCTTGAAAATCTTATCCCGGCTACCCAGGTCATCGTCCATCATGTTTTTAGGTGTAAAGCTCACATTCTGCTGAGAATTCTGTGCTATTTTATCCTGTTGTTGTTCGTCCACCGGAACTACACTCCATTCAGTATCGCGCCCGTATCCGGTTTCGGTCCCCACCCAGCGGACATCTGGTCCCATTACCGCGATGATAGCATCCGGCTGAAGTTCTCTGATATGATTATACCAGCGGTCAAAATCATAAACCTGCTGTTTACCGTTGGGGCCCTCACCGTTAGCTCCGTCGAACCATACCTCGTCTATTTTTCCATATTGAGTAAGAAGTTCGGTAAGCTGGTTGATGAAATAATCATTGTATTTGGCGGAATCTCCAAAGTACGGCGAGTTTCTGTCCCACGGCGAAAGGTAAACCCCGAAGCCAATACCCACCCTGCGGCACGCGTCAACTGCTTCTTTTACCACATCTCCCTGACCGTTTTTCCACGGACTGTTTTTTACGGAATGTTCGGTGAACTTACTTGGCCACAGACAAAATCCATCGTGGTGTTTTGCCGTCAATATCATGAGTTTTACGCCTGCTGCTTTACAGATTTGAGCCCACTGGTCGGCATCAAGAGAGGTAGGGTTGAAGATTTCAGGACTCTCAGTTCCATCTCCCCATTCTTTATTGGTGAAAGTATTTACACCAAAATGGATAAAGGCTGTTAGTTCCAGTTGCTGCCAGCGGAACTGCCGGTCAGACGGCACAACATTGGCGGCTTTTCTGATAATATCGGCTTCTGTATCGGTTGAATCGATTCGTGCGTAGTTATTACCAGGCTTTTCGTCTGCAGGTTGAGGAGATTTACACTGAAAACCTCCGATAGATAATGAAGCGACCGCCAGAAATGCCCAGCGTTTCAGGGGATTTGTCAAATTCATCAGTCAAAAAATAGTTTAGTTTGTCAAGTTCAACGCCAAGTCCATTCACCACAACCCATTCCATCCTCAATTTACAAAATCGGTTTAGCAAATAAAATAAAACTATAATAAAAAAAGGGTTGTATCTCTTTTATGATACAACCCCATACCTTTTTATGATCGCCTTACTTCTTTATGAAACCCTTACCTCGTTTATGATACCCTTAACTCGCCGGGATTATTTATTTGATTTTTTCGAGTCTGTTCATTTCCCCATTAACTCTACAGACCTTTGGAT
>DATCKB010000187.1:0-2164 GCA_036562505.1 Parasegetibacter sp.
TTTTTACAACGATCTCACCCCTGAACAATTCGACCGTATTCTTAAGATGGCTGCCGCTGGCAACCAAAGCTTTGATTAAAACGTAATTTTAATTTCGGTAATCATTCAAAAATTGACGGGTTGCCAGTATTTTTGAAGCAAATTCCCTCATGGCCAGGTTCAGTCAGATATCATTGGATTTTGGGGCAGGCTTCGACCAGCCGGTTCAAGCTGAAGAAAAGGCAAAGAAACCTGCTGAAAGTTCAAATGGTTCATTTCGTCTCGCTCCTCCGGCTCCGGAAAAAATTTTGGCGAACCCGGAAAATAGTTCTCCAGACAGTCCCACTGAAGAAAATAATCAACCTGAACCTGAAAATACTCTTCGCTCAACTGCGGAAATAAATGAGAAAACTGCTGAAATCACCGAATCGGGGGGAGATAAAACACAGGTTCAGTTAACTGCTGAGATAGTTTCATCAGAAATAAAGCAGGAAGATGAAATCCTTGAAATTCTCGACAGATCCGGCGAAAAAAACAAGATTTCAATATCAGCACCGGGAAATAGAGCCAGCGCTTCCCGAAAAAGCAGGAATGAATCGGCAAAACGATCCAGGCGAGGTAGAAAATCCCTCAAAGAAATGGAAGCAGAAGCGGAACGGATTTCTATCCCGGAAGATGATATACTATTCAGCAAACAGTATTACGGTATTGGAGAAGTAGCGGCTATGTTCGGAGTTAATACTTCACTGATTCGTTTCTGGGAAACAGAATTTGATATTATCAAACCAAAAAAGAATAAAAAAGGTGACCGCTTCTTCCGTCCGGTTGATGTGAAAAACCTTCACATGATATATACACTGCTCAGACGAAAAAAATTTACAATTGAGGGGGCGAAAGATTATCTGAAAAGGAATAAAAAGAAAGCTGAACAGAATTTCGAAATTGAACAATCCCTCCGAAAAATCAGATCCTTTCTTTTGCAGTTGAAAGCAGACTTGTAAAGGTTTAGCGGAATCCTTGCGCAAACACTGAATTCCGACTACTCCTTCATATCGTACACCGCTAAACCAGCGGTTCCCAGAATATAAATTTTAGTACCTCCGGTTTTCATCTTCTTGATTTCTCCCGGATAAGCCGGCATCTGATGTTCTTTTATACTCAGAGAACCTGACTGATAACTGATTAATTTATCGCCGGTTCGGCCATAGATAATATTTCCCATCACATCAAAATCTGCGAGGCCTCTGAGTTGAACCCTGTTCTTCAATGTGCCGAAATAATCAAACATATAGACACCCAATGTGCTGTCGTATATATATACCAGAGAATTCTGATCGGCAATGTGCCGAGGTGAGGGTACTGAATCGAACACCAACCGCAAATCATTTGTTTCTGCAACCAAAGATCCATCATCTGCAATTCTTTTTAATCGTGCTGCCTGTTCATCATACACCCATATGTTATTGTCATACGCTAACGCAATTGCCCCCGGCTGAAAAATATTCTGTTTTCTTAAGTCGATGGTATTTCTCACGTTCAGCATTCTGTCCAGTATCACAATTGTTGCAAAATCGCGGTAAAACAATACTAGTTTCAATGGGTTGGTCACATCAATGAAATGAAGTCGCCCGAATCTGCGTACGTCATTATAAACTGCAATGGAATCCCCTGTAGCACTCAATTTTTTCAGCTGATTTTCCGAAGTGATGACATAAATATTTCCCAGATTATCTACGGAAAAATCTGACCCTGCTGCAGCCACTAATTTATACGGAATTGTATCATGATTCTGCGCTGATGCAGCAGTAACAATAGCAACTAAAGCCAATATGGTTATTGAATACTTCAAATCAGCTATTCGGTGAAATATTTAAGTTCCAGATTTTCGCCATCAAATACTGCATAGCTGTTGTATTTTATCCAGTCACCCAAATTCACGTATCTGCTGTTATCATTTAGTTTCCAGTCGATCGGTAAGTGACGGTGGCCATAGATAAAATAATCGTAGTGCTGCTCTTTCAGAATTTCTTTACAATGTGCTATTAACCACTCATTATCTTCTCCGAGAAATTTCTCATCAGTCTGGCCGGTTGCTGCTCTGCTTTTCCGCGAAAAGTAGTTAGCCAGCCAGATTCCCCATGTAGGATGCAGGGCTCCGAACAGCCATCGGCAGACAGGGTTGCGA
>DATCKB010000191.1:0-6801 GCA_036562505.1 Parasegetibacter sp.
TCATACAAGGTTTCGTAATTGAAGCCAGGATCTTTAATTGAAGTGATGGTTGTGTTTTTACGAATCGTTTTGTTTCCTGCAGTTGCTACCAGGTTCAACTCATTTCCCTTACGTGGATTAAAGCGATAGTCGGTTCTGCTCAAATCATATTCTATCCCCAGATTCAGCACGCTCATGTCCATCTCCGGAGGAAGTGTTTTTGTACTGATTATTCTTAAGGTATCTATTTGCAGAAGATTGGTTCTGGTAGTTTGAAAGAAAACCTGTCCGGTTTCGTTGGCACCGACCAGATAAAGGACGCCCAGCCTGGCATTCAGATTCAGAAAGGTGGAATCTTTTTTAAAGAGATCAAATACCCCGTCAAATCCGAAATCTGAATTAAAAATATAAGGATGCTGATATGCAATATTCAATCGCGGTGAGTTCACCTGCAGCTGCTGCCAGTTTAGTCCGATTGCCTCTCCCTGCCCCAGCGCATTTTTCAGGTTGATATTTGCTTCACCCGTTACCATGAGTTTTTTATCATCCAGTTGATCAGTTGACGGAAGAAATCCGATTAACACATTTACCTGGCTACTTTTCCGCGACGCCAGATACAGATCCAGCACCGATCCTGTATTCAGCATAGCCAGTTCCCAGGAGCGTTGTTCCTGAAGGAACGAAAGGTCGCGCAGCTTTTTTGAAACCTGACTCAACTTGCTTTTGTTGTAGGGACTTCCCGGAGGAATATCCAGATATCGATGAAGAAACTGGGGAGATATATTCACGTTACCGAATATGCGAAAACTATCAATGGTGTATGACCGCCCGCTGTCTACTTTAAGTTTTGCCGAAAACTCGCCGTTTATCATCTGAATACTGTCGAGATATACACTGGCAAAAGGGTAACCCTGATTTTCCAGATGATCAAGTATCCGGTTCCTCAGCCGGTTTATCGGTTCAGTTGAAAAAGTATCGGAACCGGCCTGCTTCTGATTAATGCCCTGAAACTGAGTAGTCCAGCCCACGGCCTGAAGAAGCTGCGGAGATACCTCGTTCACATAAATCCCACCCCATTTATATTTTTCACCTGCGTAGATTTCTATGAATGCCGACGAGTCGCCGAACCTGGAGGAATCGATCGAGAACGCCGCATAGCCCTTTCCGTGAAAAATATATTTCAATGAATCCACATATCTCCTGCAACTGAACTGATCGGGAAAGCTCCGCTGAATTGGAATTTCATCGCGCAGGAAGGATGTATCTTTGTCTGACAGGCGGACTTCCAGATGATACTCCTGAGCGAGGGAAGAAATATTCACAACCAGGAAGATAATCAACAGAAACAGCCACCGCGGAGCAGAAAACACTATTCCACTCAAACTAAAATCAAGATATTGGCGGGCATTTATCTTCATATTCCATTTTGCAGGCAGGCATGTCATTATTGTAATTTCCATTTCTCTACCAGCCTGCATCTGCAAAACGAATTTATAGAAGCTTTATTGAAAGAGGTTGGTCTGCGTGCATCTTATTTGGAAAACCAACCTGTTTCCAGCATTTATTTTGGCGGAGGGACACCATCGATCCTTGATGCTGCGGCCATCAGCACTATTATGAACACATTGCGGCAACATTTCCGGATTGATACCGGTGCTGAAATCACTCTCGAAACTAATCCGGATGATATTAATACCGACAAGCTTTCCGCATGGAAGGAATCAGGAATTAACCGGCTGAGCATAGGTACGCAATCGTTTTTTGATGAAGATCTGGAATGGATGAATCGGGCACATAGTGCACAGCAGGCTCTTGATTGTATTGACCTTGCGCGCGGAATGGGAATAGACAATATTAGCATTGATCTGATTTACGGAGGTCCAACGCTCAGTGATAAAAAGTGGCTACAGAATATGGAAACCGCTATGAATTCAGGGATTACCCATCTTTCCTGTTATGCGCTCACAGTGGAACCTCAAACGGCCCTCGACCACATGATCCGAAAAAACAAAAAGGAACCAGTAGATCCCGAAAAGCAGGCACGACAATTTCTGATGCTGATCGACAAAGCCGCTGAGAACGGTTGGGAGCATTACGAGATTTCCAATTTTGCAAAACCGGAATTCAGAAGCAGGCATAATTCATCATACTGGAAAGGTGAACATTATCTCGGTCTGGGTCCGTCTGCACATTCATTTAACGGTCACTCGCGTCAGTGGAATATTGCAAACAATGCATTATACATTAAATCCACTCTTACAGGAACTGTACCATCTGAGGCGGAGGAACTAACGGAAACGAACAGGTTAAATGAATATATAATGACGAGTCTCAGAACAATTGAAGGCATATCACTACGACATCTGAGTTCGGAATTCGGTGATAATATTTCCGAAGAAGTTAAAAGAAAAGCCGGAAAATCAATAGGCGTGGGGCATATTACCATCATTAATGATTCACTGGTTCTGACCAGAGAAGGTAAACTGTTTGCAGATGGAATAGCTGCTGATTTATTTTTTTAAACCAGTTCCTTCTCGATCTCTGAAAACCCTTTTCTGGCAGGCAGTTGCTCCCAGAGAATCCGGTAGATCGTGCTGGCAATCGGCATATCAGCACCGATTTTCTGATTGATGATATGCATACAGCGGCTGGCGTTATAACCTTCGGCCACCATATTCATCTCCAGCTGGGCAGTCATAACCGAATATCCCTTCCCTACCATATTCCCGAATGTGCGGTTTCGGCTGTGCAGAGAGTAACAGGTTACCAGCAAATCACCCAAATAAACAGATGCGGCGTAATTCGGACTTTTTTTATGCGAAACAGGATCGTCCTCACCATGCACTCCTACTTCTATGCCCTGGATGCCGACTTTTCTCAGAAAACCGGCCATTTCATCAGCTACATTGGCGATATAAACACTTTGAAAATTATCTCCGTAGTCCAACCCGTGTGCAATTCCTGCGCCGATTGCATAGATATTCTTCAGAATTGCGGCATACTGAACTCCATAAATATCATGGTTGACGATGGTCGTTATATAGGGAGTATTAAAATTAGCAGCAATGTTTCTGGTTTCTGCTTCATCCACTCCTGAAAATGTCAGGTAAGACAAGCGTTCTGATGCTACTTCTTCTGCATGGCAGGGTCCCATGATGGTGAAGTAGTTCGACAATTCCAGATTGAAATGTTTCGACAGGTATTCGTTGAGCAGAATATTTTCTTTCGGAAGAATTCCTTTTACCGCCGACACCACTTTTTTTCCTTCGAAAGCATCAGCTGGTAACTGCACCAGCAGATCTTCAAGATAGGCCGAAGGTACCGCGATCACCACCACATCTGAAGCGCTGATTGCCTTCGACATGTCGGTATACATGTTTAAGTTGTTCAGATCAAAATATACCGAACTCAGGTAATTGGGATTATGATTTCTTTGCTGAATATGTTCTTTAATCTGTTCATTCCGAACCCACCAGTTCAACTTGTGCTGACTATCAGTAAGAATTTTGGTTAATGCGGTTGCCCAGCTTCCACTACCTATTACGCCAAAACGATTCATGATGTTGATTTGAAAAATCCCGTGTTTTTTGAGATTCATTCTGTATAATTCAACCTGAACAATTCTGATCGGGTAGAATTTTCAGACAATAATTGCAATCATAAACAATTATTCGTTCTCAAACAACTCTTCCTTGGTAACCACACGCACCTTCATTCCTGCTTTCAGCGTCTTGCTGACGGTAGAATACGGCGCGGTGACAACAACTTCGCCCGGTTTTAATCCGTCGGTGATTTGAATGTAATTGAGATCCTGAATACCGGTTTTTACAATTCTTTTCTCCACTGTTCCATTCGGTAATAATACAAATACTACAACATCCGGCTCGTCTCCATAAGTTAAAGATCCGGAATCATTTGCTGCACCGGAGTTTGTCGGTCCGGAGGGTGTATTTTGTTTTCCGTTTTCAGATTCTTTTCTGCGGATAGTTACTGCATTTATAGGAACAGACAATACATTTTCTTTACGTTTGGTTTGAATGTCGGCACTCGCGCTCATGCCCGGGCGGAATGGTGATCTGTTTGGTTTTTCCGGATCGGAAAGATCTTTATAGCTTTCAGGAGACAATCGGATATGCACCTTGTAATTCGTGACTTCACTGGTTGACGCTGAGGTTGTGGCATTAGTAGTACTACTTGCTATCTGCGTAACCACTCCGGTAAATTTCTTGCCTGAATAAGCATCCATTTCAATTATCGCGGTATCACCAAGATTGACTTTTGGAATATCATTTTCACTTACATCAACTCTTACTTCAATTCTGCTCATATCTGCAATCCGCATCATTTCTGTACCGGCCATTTGTGCGGTGCCCACTACCCGTTCTCCTTTTTTTACAGCAAGAAGGGTAACAATTCCGTTCATGGGTGAAGAAAGTGAAGTTCTTCCGAGATCTTTGTTTGCCCTTTCCAGAGCGGCTTTTGCACTTGCGACTGAAGCCTCAATACTGATTATATTCTGAACCGCCGCATCATAATTGGCCTGCGCTGTACGCAAGGCATTTTCTGCCTGTTCAAATTCGGATTTTGAAATCACTTTTTCATTAAGCAGGGTCTTCTGACGCTCATAAGTAATTTTCGCCTGATCGAGAGTAGCTTTCAGACCTTCCAGTTGTGCCTTACTATTAGCAACATTTGCAAGTTGTTGATTCACTACAGCCTCGGCCTGTTCTCTTTGGGTATCATAAATATCGGCGAATATTTTTGCGAGAACCTGCCCCTGTTTTACGCTATCCCCCTCCTGTACGTTGAGTTCAACAATTTCACCTGAGATATCGGAGCTGACTTTAACTTCTATTTCCGGGAAAATCTTTCCGCTTGCATTTACTGTTTCAACAATCGTCCTTTCAGCCGCTGCTTCAGCGGTTACCTTCGCTCCATCAGCGATACCAATCACACCGGCTTTTTTCAAAGCAACCAAAGTAACAATTATTGCAAGCAGTGCGATAATTATCCAAACTAATCTTTTGTTCATATTCTTGTTTTGATCTTGCAGGGCGAATTAAGAGGCAAAGATTATTGCAATTTAAGGCCCATACCTTTATAAAACTCTAAAACTTTCATTTTAAATACATAGTCGAACTGAGTACGCAGCAGTTCAATCTGGGCCGCCAGCAGGTTGTTCTGAGAGGTAATCAAATCGATAGTATTCAACATTCCCAGCTCGTACCGTCTTTTTGAAAAATCATTTGTTTTTTGTGATATTTCCACTGTTTTCTTCGCCGCATAAAACTGTTTAAGAGCAGCAGTGGCATCATTATAAGCCGAATATATTTTCTGCTTCAGGTTAAAATCATCGTTATCCTGCTGCAACTGCAGGTTCCTTGTATTCAACTTTGCCCGCTGATAATTGATCTTTGCAGAGCCTGAATTAAAAATAGGAACGCTGAGATTGATGCTGATATTTTCTGCAGTGTTTTCACCTAATTGCGTCCAGTAAGGCACTTTTACCATTTGTCCGGAGTTATTCAAATCTCGGTACAAACTAAAATATTGGGTACTGATACCCGTGCCCAATGAAATGCTAGGATACATCGCAGCTTTGGCAGCCAATTCACTTTTCTCTGACGCACTGATCCGAAGCTGGTTAACTTTTTGAAGTGGTTGATTGCTTAATGCTATTTTATACACAATTTCAGGCTGAAGGTCATCCAGACTTTCAACCGGTATTTCCTCTACGGGTGGAGCTTCAGGTTCAAATGGCGTTGCCGGATCCAGATTCATGATAGCCTTAAGTTGCAGAATATTCTGTTGAACGACTGCGCCTGCGGCTACATAAGCTGCACTGTCGCGCGCAAGCTGGGCCTCCAGTTCCAGAGCACTTAACGGGGGAAGTGAGCCGGCTTCAACCTGCTTGGTTGTGAGGGAAAGTTGCTCTCTTGTTTGATTGATCTGCACTTCGGTGGCCTTCTGCTGTTCAATTGACAGCAGCAATTGGAGGTAGCCTGCTGCAACATTTAACGCTATATCGTTGCGCACGTTATCTACACTGTGCTTTGCTGCTTCCGCCTCAAATTCATTGGCCTTTCTGGTATTCCTGGCAGAAAACCAGTTAAAAAGGTTAACATTCGACTGTAATCCGAAACTATTTCCGAAGCTATTCTGTGAAACAATAGTTTGAGTGGAGAAGTCCCGGGTTCTTCCAAAACCCCAGGTAACTCCGGTACTGAAGTTGGCGTTAGGGTACTGCGACAATTCGGATTCTTTCAGTTGCAATTCTGCTATCCGCTGCTGAATATCTGCCTGCTTAACAGAAATATTATTGGCAATGGCATATTCTACACATTTTCTGAGATCCCATTTTTCCTGTGCAATACTATATAATCCGGCAGCGATAGTAAACAAAAATGCCAGAATAATTTTTCTATGAATCATGAATCAAATTTAGTACTCTGATTAAAGCTGCTCTTTATTTTATAGTAAATGGCAGCAAAAGATTGTATTGGTAATTAAATAACGGTTTTTACATATTTATATTTTATTTATTGCAGACCAGTTATTAACCCCTCATGAATGTAAAGTTGAGCATTTTGCTTCAAATTTTATGAGGCTTTTTTCACCATAAAATGGAAGAAAATAACCTGGTTTACGCCCTGATTTCATTAATCTCCGAAGATATATCGGCTAACCTCGCGACTGTCATCAGAAAATCTTTTCCACCTCATGTTTATAAAATCAGACTTTTTCTTTCATCATCAATTTTTTTCTTTCACAATACCTCGTCATATTTGCACTGAATTTGGTTCCCGACTATGGGATTAAAAG
>DATCKB010000195.1:0-2260 GCA_036562505.1 Parasegetibacter sp.
CTGATAACATGACAGCCATTTACGGTGGGTCAACCGCTATAAGTCTGAAAGCACAGAAAGCTGAATTTGCCTACAAATGGGCGCAGGATATAGAAGATCTTACCGGGACCTTTACCGACAACTTCTTCCGCACCATGTACAAGGGAATTCTGGTTGCCAATACCTGTCTGGAAGCTGTTGATGGGGCCGAAGGAACAGAAGCAGAGAAGAGAATTCTTAAAGGTCAGGCTTATTTCACCAGAGCTTATTCTTACTTCGTTCTGGCCAACTTCTATGCGCAGGCTTATAATGAAGCTTCCCCTGATGACCCCGGAGTTCCTATGATTCTGGCAACTACGCCATCACTGAACGGTTATAACAGGGGAACCATTAAGGAAGTATGGGATGTTATCACTAGTGATATTGAATCCGCAATTTCCTTCCTGAAGACCGACACACAAAACAGATCTTTCTACGAAATTAACTATAAAGCTGCACTGCTGCTGGCTACAAGGATTTATCTCTACATGGAGAACTACGACAAAGTGATTGATTACGGTGAAGAATTTCTGACACTGAATCCAGCGCTGAAAGACATGAGTAACACAACTACGTTGATTAGCCCGTCTGCAGCCACCCAGGCTTTCATGTATCCCTTCACTAACCCTGAAGTAGTCTTCACATTCGGCCGTATTTCATCTGCCGCTGCTGAAGGTACTTATCAGTATATCACTTATGAAGCAGCACTGCTGGCCCACATGGTACTCAGTGCTTCATACGATGTACCCGGCGACCTTATCAGCACATATGAGGCCAACGACAGAAGATTACCTCACTGGTTCTATCCGCCTCAGGGAGGATTTATTGCTTATCCTTCCTATACGCCGATGAAGCTGAATCCTCGTGACGGTACCCAAACTTCTCAATTCTTCAGAAGTGCGGAAGTTTATCTGAATCTGGCCGAAGCCTATGCGCGTAAAACTAGTCCGGATAACGCAAAAACCATCTCATATCTTAATCAGCTGAGAAGCAAAAGAATCGGCAGCTATGTTAACCTGACAAGCGGAGATTTTGCTAACCAGCAGGCGCTCATCAGGTTCGTTTGGGAAGAAAGAAGAAGAGAATTGTGTTTCGAAGAATTCCACAGATGGTGGGATCTGAGAAGAACAGGTCAACCCAGACTGGAGCATAAATGGAATACAGAAACCTATGTACTGCAGGAAAAAGATCCGGCATATATTCTGAATTTCCCTCGTGAGGAACTGGAATTCAATCCTGAATTGGTTCCCAACCTCAGACCACAGAGAAATCCATGATTGGAATAGTTAAAAAAAATCAGATGATCATTCAACGTTTATCTGTTCAAATAAAAAGTAACGTCATGAATTCAATAATAAAAATACTCACCGTCACCACCTTCGCCTTTGTTGCACTTACATCGTGCCGCAAAGCCAGTGATCCTGTTAAAGGAAATATCGAAGTGTTTGACGCTCCCAATCTGCCTAACGGAACTCCTATGGAGCAGAAAATCAAACAGATGTATGATAAATACGGTGTTTGGTTTCAACCTGATTTTGACCCGATTACGTACTCATGGAACTGGGATGGCCGTGTTGCCCAGACCGCTCCGAATGTTGGTGGTATGCGCTATACGCCTGCAGACAAAAACTATGTAATTCCGGTTATCGATTCGGTCGATAAATGGGTGTTCCAGATATTCCCGCTTGAATTCTCCAAAAAGTATCTGCCCCTCAACATCCTGATGACAGATACAATGGAAAACAAGTACACATCTGGAACAACCGTAGTACACCGCATCTTTGAAGGGTATATAGCCACCAACTATATCCTGATTCCTTATGTTTCTTCCAGATTTGATGATGAAAAAGGTAAAAGATTACTGCGCGAAAGCTGGCTTTCTCTTTTTGTAGAGAAAATGCTTCCCCGCTGGCCTTCAATTGAGCAGTTCGCAAAGCATAGTGAAACCGGTTACGCTAAAATAACCTTTACCAATGCGGAAGATGTACAGGCGCTTTATGCTATACTTAAGAAAGGAAGAACCAAGCAGAACAGCAGTACTGCAACCGCTGCCTGGAACAGAACCACGCCGGCTCAGGACTTTGGAGATTTTGTAGCATTCCTCGTATATACTCCGAATGACGAAAAAGAAACGATTTATGCGAAGAATTCGCTGATCAGGACCAAAGCAAACCTGGTTGTTGATTTCTTTAAGGATAATTTTAATATTGACTTGCCTTATAAGCCAATAACTCCTTAAAAC
>DATCKB010000200.1:0-4068 GCA_036562505.1 Parasegetibacter sp.
GTATAATAATTATTTATTATCTCAAATAATTTGTTTTAAATCCTCCCGAATTTTTCCACAAACTGCCTGATTTTACTGCATTTCAGGGCTTTTTCTTCCTAAAAAAAACTTTTTTGGACACCTTTCTGGCGAGCCGTATCCTGGCCTTCCGGCGAGGTAGGCCAGCCCCAAAATTCTCTCCTTTAAGGGTTGATTTTCAATACTCAGGTGAAAGGTGGGAACTTATACATACAGGTTTTTTAATTAGATTATTTTTACCGGAAATTTGGGGGATGAATATGATCGACTCGCATTGTCATTTGTACCTGGAAGAATTTAAGAGCGATATTGATGAAGTCATGAACCGGGCTATTCAGTCTGGCGTCAGTAAATTCTACCTTCCCGCAATTGATAGTACCGAAATGGAAGCGCTGTTAGACCTTGAGCGCCGCTACCCCGACCATTGTTGTGCTATGGCCGGACTACATCCCTGCTACGTGAAGGATAATTACCGGGAGGAGCTGCAATATGTGAGGCAGTGGCTCAGTAAGAGGAAGTTTGCAGCAGTAGGGGAAATCGGACTGGATTTTTACTGGGACCGGACTTTTGAATCACAGCAATACGAGGCTTTCGAGCAACAGATTGAATGGGCTATCGAGCTCGACCTTCCCATTGTTATTCATTCCCGTGAATCTACCCGTCAATGTATTGATGTGGTAAAATCATATAAAGGAACCGGAAAAGGTGACAGATTGAGAGGCGTTTTTCACTGTTTTAGCGGAAACGCGGCAGAAGCGGAAGAAGTGGTCGAACTCGGTTTTTTTCTGGGGATCGGTGGGGTGATTACCTATAAAAACTCCGGTCTGGCTGCTGCGATAAGCAATGTTAGTCTGGATAATATTCTTCTGGAAACCGATGCTCCTTATTTAACCCCTGTTCCTTACCGGGGTAAAAGAAATGAAAGCAGCTATCTCACTTATGTGGTCAAAAAACTGGCGGAACTGAAAAATAAAAGTGAAGAGGAAGTAGCCACCATTACAACAGAAAATTCAAACAAACTTTTCAAATACTAATATGAGCTCATCAGCCCGAAACTCAACCAGACTTCTAATCATCTATACAGGCGGCACAGTGGGAATGGTATATGATGAGGAGCTGGATGCCCTGAAACCTATCGGATTTAAAGAAATCAAAGACAATATACCTGAGATTATTCGCCTTGGTTATGATGTTCAGGTGCATGCGTTTAATCCACCTCTGGATTCCTCAGATATCACGCCCGCACTCTGGGTGGAGATTGCTGATATTATCGGGAAGAACTATAACGATTTCGATGGCTTTGTGGTTTTACACGGCTCAGATACGATGGCATTCACAGCCTCTGCGCTGAGCTTTATGCTGGAAAATCTGGGAAAGCCAGTTATTTTAACCGGCTCGCAGTTACCAATTGGTGAAATCCGCACGGATGCTCGTGAAAATATCATCACGGCTCTCGAAATTGCCGCTGCAAGAAAAGGAGGGAAGGCGCTAGTACCTGAAGTATGTATATACTTCGATTTTCAGTTATTCCGTGGTAACCGCTCTAAAAAATATAATGCTGAAAAGTTCGAAGCATTTTATTCAATGAATTATCCGCCGCTGGCAGAAGCCGGAATTTCGATAAAATATCAGCGTCAGCTTTTGCTGAAACATCCCGAGCAACCACTAAAGATTCACAGGAAATTCAGTACAGATATAGCTGTTTTAAGATTGTTTCCGGGGATCAGTGAATCAACGGTGGAAGCCGTGTTGCAAACACCCGGGGTAAAAGCGGTGATTCTGGAGACATTTGGTAGTGGCAATGCATCTACAGCACCCTGGTTTATTGATGCCATCAAGCGTGCCATTAAAAAAGGAATTATCATTCTGAATATTACGCAGTGCGATGGTGGTTCGGTGGAATTAGGTCGTTATGAAACGAGTAAGTATCTGAAGGAAGCAGGTGTGGTGAGTGGTTTCGATATGACATTCGAAGCAGCTGTAACCAAGCTGATGTTTTTGTTGGGGAATTATTCTTCGAAGTCGAAAGTGAAAGAATTATTAGGGACGTCGTTACGGGGAGAGCTGACAGCCTAACATCAGATCAGTTCAGAATTAAAGAAGCCTTCAAATAAAAAACGGTCAGGTTAGCCTGACCGTTTTATTTTATAGTGCTAAGTGATTGGTATCACTTATCCAGGGCTTCGCAACCCTTCCCTTTAATTACCCAGACACCGTTTTCATTCTTCAGGGTAGCGTTGACATTTTCAGCGAATCTTTTCAGGAATTTTTCTACAGGATCGGTTACTCTTAGTTCACCGTAGAATTTACAATTTTGAAAATCGCCTTCCAGCTCAAACCTATCAGGATATTGACGTTCCAGTTCCTTTATGATTTCAGTTGGTGGCAGTCCCCAGAATTTATAAACACCTTTTCGTCTCGAATCCATATAGTGGCTGGCACGGGGAAAGCGCTGAGTAATCAGTTCCTTGCTTTCCTTGATAAAAACGATTCGGCTTTCCGTTTCAATATTGGTTAAGCCTTTGGAAGCGTTTTCTGAATTATTGTAGTATTCGTGATTGTTTGTGCTGTTGTCCTTGTCTTCTCTGCTCACCTGTGCTGCTGCAGTGCCTTTTACCACGGTAACAGCAACATATGATTGATTATCGTAAGCCTGCACGGTAAAGTTGGCACTAGAAGCGTGAGTTTCCAGTCCGCCTGAATAAATAATCATCGGCGGAGCTACATTTTCCAGTACTTCAAAATATGCTTCACCTTTCAGATAAACTTTGAGTGTATCACCGTTAATGGTAACAGGGTAATCGAGTTCTGACTTCGGACTCAGCCAGACGTTAGCGCCCGGAGCGAGTTGAACCAGTTTTCTCTGACCGGTTTCCGTAGCAAGTTTTTGGAGGGCTACTTCATTATCTGCGGCTGAATTACCGGTGATCTTATCCCAGAAGAAGTAAGCAGCTGCACCCAGCGCGCCGAGAGCGATGGCGGCAGTAATAACCCAGCGTTTCCCTGAGGAATAGGGTTTGAATTCAGAATCCTGAAACGGAGAATATTCTACGCCTCCTCTTTGGCGGTGTAAGGCTGTACTTTCCATTTGCAACAGTTTTAAGCGATTAACTTTCGGAGTTAATCAAAGTTTTGGTTTAATCGTAATAATCTTTTGATCATTACAATAGTCAATGGTAAGTAAATTTAGCAGTTGCTAGAGTTTTCCAGGAATTTACGGAAATGAAGATAGCTTATTTTACCAATATTTAGGTACCTGATCCACAGAATTTTTTTCCTGCATTAATCCCTGAATATCAATCCATTTATTAAGACAAAAAAAGTTCCCGGTATGCTGCCGGAACGATTAAATATTTTTATGTTTAATACTTTAGCTATTAACATGGTCTCAGGAGGGGGTGATCTTGCTGATAATATCCCTCCTATTACCGGGAAGTTCGATAGTACGCACGCTTACAGGACGGTGTGCTACTGAAAAAACGAAAAGTTTCGTCCTGATAAACCTGAATTTGCCGGGGTTGACAATTTATTATTGAAAAACAGTTACTTTAGATTTAACCCTTAACAGCCAACTATTTATGAGCATCTCATTTCCACCCAGCATCTTCGGTGCACGTTGCGATGTCTTAATGGATATCGTAGTAGTTTCGATGACGATGTTTGTGATTTTGTTTTTTGTGGTATTGCTTTTTGAATATGACATGCAACAAAATGGAGGCATTTTTGCGATGGTAAAGGGGTCAGCTTATGAAGGAACATTCTTTTTGAACTTCACTATTTATTTTCATACGTTTTTGTCGATTACCACTTCAATAATCTGGATATACCTCATCATTGCTTCTTTAATGAAGTTCGGAGGAAAGAATCCAAGACCGGGAAAGTTCAGTAAAACGCACCGGCTCTGGGGTAAAATCGGCATGTGGGATATGGCACTCACCTGCATCACCGGGCTGATCCTTTATGTGTTCGGGTTTTATTTGTGAGTGATCTAAACTCGTTGACAACGTTCGCATAAAACGAAAATGTAAAATATGCCGCGTCCTATTGATA
>DATCKB010000203.1:0-3111 GCA_036562505.1 Parasegetibacter sp.
CTCCGCGTAACAACTATGCCGGGTACCCTTTATATGTATCGTCAAGAAACTACGGTACTACCGTTTTTTCTTTCTTTATAAACAGATAAAATTTTAATATGGTTGTACCAGTTTTTATTTCAGGTATCGGTACAAATGTTGGTAAATCCGTTGCCTCGGCTACTGTTTGCCTAGCTTTGCAGGCGGATTACTGGAAACCTGTTCAGGCAGGAACTGAAGATATCACAGATACTACCTGGGTAAGTGACATTATTGCCAAAGATGGCCTCAACGCTTATAAAGAAGCATATTGCCTCGCTAAACCTGCTTCACCGCATATAGCAGCTGCTGCTGAAAACCAACGTATCAATCTGGAAAAAATCGTTGCCGATCTTCAGGCAATTATTTCGACTATAGACAACGGTTCTGATCAACCGCAGTATCTGGTGATTGAAGGGGCAGGTGGATTGATGGTTCCCCTGAATGAAACCAATTTTATCATCGACCTGATCGCAGCGTTAAAAGTTCCTCTTCTGCTTGTGAGCCGGAACTATCTGGGTAGTATTAATCATTCTTTACTCAGTGCTGCCGTTTGCCGCCAATACAAACTTGACGTACGCGGATGGATATTCAACACTGAATATGAAGATTATGAAGATCAGATTGCAGAATGGTCGAACATGCCAGCATTGGGAATCATCCCTTCCCTGAATGAATTTAACTACGAAGAATTAAAATTAGTAGCCAATACCATTGAGCCAGCATTAAAAAAGGCACTATGCTAAAGTCTGCTATCCGTAAATTATATAAAGCAAAGAGAGAACAACTGACCGAATCCGAATGGTTGAAGTTTGATGACCTGCTATTGATTAATTTCCAGCAGATTGACCTGCCGCCCTTACGATTTATACATACCTATCTTCCTTCTGAAGCAAAAAAGGAAGTAGAAACGACCAACATTGTCCGGTATTTACAGTTTGTAAATCCCGGACTTCAGGTGGCAGTTCCCAAAACTGACCTGGAAAACAATCAGATGATTTCCTGTCTGATGGATGATGATACCGAGATGGTATTGAATGCTATTCAGATTCCGGAACCGGTAGAATGCCGCCCGGTTCCGGATTCCGAATTTGATCTCATTCTCATACCTCTTCTGGCCTTTGATAAACAAGGTTATCGGGTGGGCTACGGGAAAGGCATGTACGACCGATTCCTGACCCGTTGCAGACCTGATGTGATTAAAGTGGGGCTGAGCTTTTTTGAACCTGTAGAGGAGATCACAGACAGAAATATTTTTGATGTACCTTTAGACATATGTGTCACTCCACAAAAAGTGTATGAATTCTAATTTTCCCTTACTGAAGCCGGTTCGGATTTTATTAATACCCTTTTCACTTTTAACCTACCTGTATATCTGGATCAGAAACAAACTTTACGATAAAAAGATAATTCATTCTGCCTCATTTAATCTTCCAATCATCTGTGTGGGAAATTTATCGGTTGGGGGTACGGGTAAGTCGCCCATGGTGGAATACCTGATTCGTCTGTTAAAGGCGGATTACAGAATAGCAACTCTCAGCCGGGGATACAAAAGAAAAACCGCGGGTTTTGCAATTGCGGATGAAACGAGTACGGCCCTCGACATCGGAGATGAACCTATGCAGTTTCACATCAAACATCCTGATATTGCAGTTGCTGTCGGAGAAGAAAGAATTGTAGCTATTCCACAGCTGTTGCACGATCGCCCGGAAGTGGAAGTAATACTGCTGGATGACGCATTTCAGCACCGCCCCGTAAAAGCGGGATTGAACATACTTCTTACGGATTACAATAACCTGTTTACGCGCGACTGGTATCTACCTACAGGTGATCTGCGAGACGAAAAAGCTTCCTATAAACGGGCTGAAATAATCGTAGTCACAAAATGCCCGCCTACACTGTCCTCCGACGAAAAACAACGCATCATATCAGAGATTAACCCGCTCGAACATCAACAGATTTATTTCTCTGCTATCCGATATGGCAAGCCATACCATATCGTAAATGGAGACTCATCATTTAACCTGAAAAAAGACACTGAAGTATTGCTGGTTTCAGGGATAGCCAATCCGCGGCCGCTGGAATTATATCTGCAGGAAAACAGTAAAACTTACTGGGTACAGGCTTTCAGTGACCACCACATTTTTACCATCGATGATCTGAAGGAAATTATCAGCAAATTTCAGCAGCTCAGGTCTCCGGAAAAAATTATACTAACCACAGAGAAAGATGCAGTTAGGTTAATGAAGTTCTCAGCTGAACTTAAAGACCTGCCCGTATATGTGATTCCGATTGAGCCCGGGTTTTTATTTGAGGAGGCACAATTCTTTAATGAAGGAATCATTAAATTCATAAAGGATTTTAAACTTTCGGGATAATTTACATATATGGCAAAGAAGAAACCGACAAAAAAGACAAACAAAAGAGAATCTGAATCGCTTTATAAAGGTGTAATAGAAATTACCCGCTCAGGTATGGGGTATGTGATTGTAGACAAACTGGATAAGGATATAATGGTTCGCCCCAACGACTTCGCCACTGCACTTCACGGAGACCTGGTACGTGTGAAAATTGTGAAGGATAATGCTGCCGCCCGAAGAATGCAGGGCAAGGTGGTAGAAGTGGTTTCCAGAAAACAAATGGAATTTCTTGGCCGGATTGAAATGAGCCGGGGGTTTGCCTTCTTTATACCCGACACAGATAAGCCGATGCCCGATATTTACATACCACTAGACGCTCTGAATGGTGCGGAAGATAATCAGCGCGTGGTAGCCCGTATTACAAGGTGGGAAACGAATAAGAAACCGGAGGGAGAAGTGGTTGAATTGCTTGATGCAACCACGGAAAGCGATCTGGCCATGAAGGATATCCTGCTGAAAGCCGGATTTCCTTTGAGTTTCTCCGATGATGCCATGGAAGAAGCAGCACGCTTGCCTGAAACCGTTACCGAAGATGATCTGCAAAACAGAAGAGATCTTCGCGACATACTCACATTTACCATTGACCCCGTTGATGCAAAAGATTTTGATGATGCATTGTCGTTTCGGAAATTTAAAAACGGTAAAATGGAAATTGGCGTTCACATTGCGGATG
>DATCKB010000208.1:0-5280 GCA_036562505.1 Parasegetibacter sp.
ATTTTAACAACGGGCATTACTTCTGCTGCTTAAAGCTATTGAAACTGCAATATTTCGCGCGCGTTGGCGATAGCGGCAGCACTGGGTTTTTCGCCGCCAAGCATAGTGGCTATGGCGTTGACCCTCTCTTCCTTATTCAACTCACGGATATTAGTCTTTACTTCATTTCCTTTCTTCTCTTTATATACGTAATAATGAGCCGAAGCGCGGCCTGCTATCTGAGGCTGATGGGTAATGCAGATAACCTGACGAGAAACCGAAAGTTGTTGCATAATCTCTCCCACTCTTCTTGCGGCTTCTCCGGAAATACCTGTATCTATTTCATCAAAGATCAGCGACGGAAGATCAATAGACGCTGCTACCAACGATTTGATGCAAAGCATCAGGCGACTCAATTCACCACCCGAAGCCACTTTTCTTACTGGCTCAAAACGTCCGCTGCTGTTAGCATCGAACAGAAAATCAATTGCATCTGCACCATATAAATCAGGAGCTTTTGCATCAATGGTCACTTTTATCCGGGCATTCGGCATTCCGACTTTGTGCAATAACTCATTGACTTTCTTCTCAAATGGTACTAACTCATTTTTTCTTGCCTCGGACAGTTTCCTGGCAGCTACTGTTAAATCATCCTGAAGCTTTTCCACTTCTGCTGATTTCAGCCGAATAAGTCCATCTATGTTTAAAACAGCCTGAAGCTTTTCGTTTAGCCCGTCGCGGATAGCGATCAATTCTGATGTAGTCTGAAGGCCATGCTTTTTCAGCAGGCGATAACCGCTGGAAATTCTTTCGTTAATCTGTTCAATTCTGGCGGCATCATAAATGATATGATCATTTACTCGTTCCAGTTCCAGCGCAATATCGTGAAGCTCTACCTGTACCGAATGTAAGCGGTTCACCAGCTCAGCTATCCCGGTATGCACAGATGCATAACTTTGTAATTGTTGGGTAAGCATCTTAAGCTGCTGCACCATCGGAGTATCGGATTCCGACAGTTCATGCACTGCCCGGTTTAAACCAGCTTTAATCCCTTCAGCATTACTCAGAACCTTTAATTCTTCTTCCAGATTTTCGAGTTCGTTTTCCTGTAAATTCAATTCATCCAGTTCCTCAAAGAGAAACCGGTTATAATCGTGTTCTTTTTCAAACTTCTGTTGCTGCAGAACTAAACCCTCCAGCTCCTGCTGAGCTTCTTTCCATTCCGTATAAATTGCTGAATATTTCTGAAGTTGAGTTTGATTTCCTGCCAGCGCATCTATTACTTTTCTCTGAAAATCACGATCGCCCAGTTCAAGCGTATCAAACTGGCGGTGAAGATCTACCAGTAACAAACTTAAGGTTCTCAGCTGCTCCAGATTCACAGGAGTATCGTTAATAAAAGCTCTGGATTTTCCTCCCGATGCTATCTCCCTTCTTACGGTAATTTCGTCGCCCTCATCGAGGTCGTTTGTTGCCAGAAAGCTTTGAATCATGGGACTTCCAACCGCAGAAAACACGCCTTCTACTATGCATTTTTTAGATTTATCCATTACAGACGCTGTATCTGCCCGATCTCCCAGAATCAATGAGAGTGCGCCCATTAAAATAGATTTCCCTGCGCCCGTTTCTCCTGTTATTATATTGAGGCCGGATGAAAAATTTATCGTCAGTTCATCAATGATAGCGTAGTTACGAACCTGAAGTTTTGCCAGCATAATGATAAGTTCAGTAGAAACAAAGTTAATATAGCTGGTGCGGATAAACACATAAAAAAAACCGGTTCAATATTATCTGGTGATAATACTGAACCGGTGCGTTTAATCACGGTACCAGATGTACCGCCGGATTATTTTATCTCAACAGAATCGTTAAGATCACTGTCTACAAGAATTCTACCGCAGCTTTCACAAACGATAATTTTCTTGTGCTGTCTGATCTCACTCTGACGTTGAGGAGGAATAGCATTGAAACATCCTCCACAGGCATCTCTTACTACAGGAACCACTGCCAGCCCGTTACGGTAATTGGCACGGATACGGTCATATGAGTGCAGGAGGCGCGGATCAACTTTTTCTCTGGCACTTTCAGAATGCTTACGATACTGGTTCTCTTCCTTTTCAGTGCTGGCAACAATTTTATCCAGCTCTTCTTTCTTGTGTTTCAGTACACTTTCCTTACTGGCCAGTTGTTTTTTGGCAGCTTCAAGATGCTTGATTTTCTCGGCTACTTCTTCGGTAGCATCGCGGATATGTTTTTCAGCCAGTTTTATTTCCAGCTGTTGAAGCTCGATTTCTTTATTGATCGCTTCAAACTCGCGGTTGTTTTTTACATTGGTGCTTTGTTTTTCGTATTTCTTCACCAATGCCTCGGCTTCTTTAATGGTTTCTTTTTTGGAATTGATAAACTCCTGAACTCCATTAATTTCTTCCTCGATTCGGGTTTGACGGGCATGCAATCCCTGAATTTCATCTTCCAGGTCGCTGACTTCCATCGGAAGTTCTCCTTTTAGAATCTGAATTTCATCCAGCTTGGATTCAATTTTTTGCAGGGCTATTAGCGATGTTAATTTTTCCTCTACTGAGAATTCTTTTACTGTAGCCATATTATATAAAATATTGAACCGGGTTTGTTTTTACGCCCGATTTTAAGACGGCAAAGGTAGGAAATTTTTTAAGCAAAATATCATATAGCATATCAATGGTGAACTGTTCACTTTCAAAATGTCCGATATCTGCAATAACCATCTTTCCCTCTGCGTCAAAAAACTCATGATATTTCACATCTCCGGTGATGAAAATGTCGGCTCCCGCACCTAAAGCAGTGGAAATCAGGAAACTACCAGCTCCTCCGCACAAGGCCACCCTTTTGACAGGCTTCCCGGTAAACGGTGTATGTCGGATTACCCTGAGGTTAAAAACCTCCTTTAACCGGGTTAAAAACACTCCTTCCTCCAGGGGTTCCGCCAACTCACCTATTGCACCCGAACCAATTTCCGGGTTGGGATTAGCTATTCTGATCAGTTCATATGCTACTTCTTCATAGGGGTGCGACTGTTTAAGTGCCCGGACCACTTTTCTCTCCAACAAGCCGGGAAGAATGACTTCTATTTTTACTTCTTCTTCCAAATGCCTTTCACCGATTTTGCCTACAAATGGCTGTGCTTCGTCATTTGCTTTAAAAGTTCCTGTTCCGGCAACTGAAAAACTACATTCGCTGTAATTTCCCAGCCGGCCTGCACCTGCGTCAAACAGTGCCTGCAGTACCTTGCCTTTTTGCGCAACAGGAACATATGTGTACAGCTTACTCAGCGTTCCAGTTTTTTCCTCCAGCACTCGTACGTTTTCCAACCCTAAAAGGCTGGCCATCTTACCGCTAACCCCGTCCTTTATATTGTCGAGATTGGTATGAATGGCATAAATAGCTACATCGTTCTTTATAGCCGCGATCACGGCCTTTTCCACATAGCTATTTCCGTTAAGTTTTTTCAACCCCTTAAAAATAACCGGATGGTGAGCTACCACCAAATTGACCCCTCTGGAAGCAGCTTCCAGAATAACTTCCTCAGTGGCATCCAGACTAATCAAAACACCTGTACAGTTCCAGGAAGCCTGACCGGTGATTAGTCCGGAGTTGTCGTAACTCTCCTGATAGCCCTGGGGAGCTATCCCTTCGAGAAAATCTGTTATATCCCTGATTGTTATCATATTTCAAAGTTATATGAATATGAATTCTGTCTGATTACACAAGCTCCGATAATTATTCCCCCACATCTTTCTGAAAGTGAATCAGCTTTCCTTCCTTATCAGTTCCTGTAACTGTTATCCGAAATTTCTTTGAATGATCATTATTAAAAAACCTGATCCTGAATTTCTCTTCACCTTCGGGAAGCAGCAGATAAGGCAGCCAAAGCAAAGTGGGCCGTATATCGATATTAAAATTCTGTATAGCCGTCGAATCTGTTCTATAATTGGGAGAGTAGAACGTCTTAATAACATTGTACCCCTCTATGTCCAGCTTCTCCAGTCCGGGAATATTGGCTTCAGCATCTACTCCCTTCCGGGTATAAACGGCAATCGCGCCTCCCGGTCCTCCACCAAATGCCCCGAAAAAAGGAGGTCGGAATACTTTAACCAGAGCCACATCGTTCATTGAAATTCGTTGCAGCTGCTCGAGATCAACAGACATTTCATCTACAAAAAATGCAGGGGTGCTTCCCCGCCAGGAGACGGATACATCATTTCCAAATCCATTAATCTGCAATCCTGCTACCCTGCCCAGCAAATATTGTAATACATCGCTGGACGGGAAAGGCTCATTAACCAGATCAAATAGATATGCATCATCACTTTTGAACAAGCCGCTGGTATATTTTTCATCCAGAACTTCTGCGGGTGTTTTCTTTTTACCCCGTATAATAACCTCCTCCAGAGTATTTTTATCGCGTTTGTATAAAAATCTCTGTTCATTCAAACGTGCAGCCATATACGAAAATGACGTATCCGGCAATACACTGTTCGGTATTGGCTTCCACAAGCCAGATCTATAGGCAGGCCATATCCTGTCAAGTTTCAGCGATACATTTTTAGAATTAGCTTTTGCGGAATTGATCTGAAAATACATTGTTGCAGTGTCGAAAAAGATAAAACCAGGAAGTTCAAATCTTCCATCTGCATCTACATCCAGCAACATTAATTGTTTTGAAGAATCCCTGCCCTGAAGAAAGACTGTCAGACTGGTATTCGAAAGTTTTTCTTCCCGGTTGCATTATATGCAGTTCCTCTGATCGAGGCAAAGTCATCCGGCGGAAAACGAAGTTTCGGGAAATTGCCCTTCATCAGCTCCTGAATATCATATCTCCTCCATCCGTTCGTCATCATCACCAGGTCGAGCGCATTCCGGGTAGAATCATTGTTTGCAGAAAAATACCAACCCGGCCGGTGAACATAACCTTTAAGCTCACCCGTAAGCAACAAGGCAGAAATAATATTGTTCGAGTAGAAATCCTGAGTAGAAGTTAATCCATCAGTCACCGAGACCGAGATATTTCCAAGACTAATTCCCGGTATAGATATCTCCCAGCTATTTTCCGCCCTGGGCCGGGTGTTCAGGGTATCAGCTTTTAAAGATACCGGTAATGCATAGTCGTGTTTATTCACAAATACAAGTCGCTCGGCAAGCGGAACCCATTTTGAATTATAGGCCGTCAGGATAAGCAGACCGGATGGCAGGTCATCAAAAGGAATATGTCCGCCTGTCTGCAGCAAAACTTCATTAAGCTGTATTCTGGCCCGGTAAACTATC
>DATCKB010000211.1:0-12454 GCA_036562505.1 Parasegetibacter sp.
CCTTTACGCTTGAGATCATTAAAGCGGAATCCTTCAAATGCAAGCTCTTTATAGCGCTCATTGATAATTGCAGAAAGAAGCGTTTCACGGGTGGGGAAACTTTCATTCACATAGCCACTGATACGTTGAGAACGTAAAAGGTTAAGATCAGCGGTAGCTGCTGTGAGGCTGGAAGAAGTATTGATTTCTGCATTAGCTTCGGCTCTGATCAGATACATTTCTGCAGTTCTCATTGCTTTTGCATCCACAATTCTACCACCTCTGGAAGATTCATAAAATTTGTTGACATAGTATGCACCGGTAAGCCCGTCTATCTGGAAATAAGCCGGGAACCTGATATCATTTAACTGATCATACTGAGCAATCAGTTTGTTTGAAGGACTGAAATCAATAGTTCCACCTACGCCAGTCCATATGCTACCCACACCGCTTCCATTAAATCTTATTCTGAAAAGAATTTCAGATACACCAGCGTCTCTCCAGATATTCTGAAAATTCGTTCCACTTGAAAGCGGCTTTACATTACTGTTAATTACAGTAGTGGCATGCGCTACAGCAGCCTGCCAGTCGCGCTTGTAAAGTGCCAGACGAGCTCTGAAGCCAGCCAGATTTATCTTGTTAATCACAAGATCAGAGAATTCTGAACTTCCTATATTAGGTAATAGTGCATCTGCATCAGCAAAATCTTTTTCGATGAGTGCAACTGATTCAGCAACTGATTTTCTTTCGGGTTTCGCAAACAGGTCAGACTTTGTCATATATGATACGCCGAGAGAATCAGATGGATCGTAGTTCTTTGAATACAGCTTTAGCACTTCAAAATGTGCGATGCCGCGCATCGCTAACAATTGTGCCTTGAGCAAATTTTTGGTTGCTTCACCTGAGCCGTTGGTTTCCACACGATCCATTGCAGCAAGTACGCGGTTTGCCTGATCAATCAGACCATACATATTGAAAAACACGCTGGATACCTCCTCACCGGAAGTTTCGTCTGCACGGTACTGATATCTGTAAACAACCTGACCGAAACCAGCATTACCAGGTCCGATACGAATTTCATCACTCAATACTGCGTTCAGGAACATGATTGTATGCCATCCATACATACCATAAACAGCACTGGTTCCTTTCTGAAGATCAGCTACTGTTTCAAATGCCCTGTCTTCCGGAATCTGGTCGATCGGTTCAAGATCAAGCAATTTTTTACAACCGCTGAGAACTACCAGCAGTGTAGCAAAAACCGGGATATATTTTGCAAAAATCTTTTTCATATTCATTTTTTTAGGATCAAATCAAACAGGTTCTAAAATCTGATTTCAATTCCACCTGTAAATGCTCTTGGACTAGGGAAGTCATCAAGGGCAAGGTTACCGGAGATTTCAGGATCATACCCCTTCCAGTTTGTCCAGACGTGTAGATTCTGGCCCACCAGATATACCCGGACTGCCGAAATATGTTTGACTTTGTTCAGGACATTTTGCGGCAAATTATATGCAACCGTGAGGTTCCTGAAACGTAAGAATGATGCATCCTGAATATATTTTGAAGTAAACTCAATAGTATAAAGCGGACTTTCTGTGGTAGCTATATCACCTGGTTGTTTCCAGAAATTCAGTGATTTTGCCTGGTTATATCCCTGAAGCAAAAATGCAGGGTTTTCCATAAAAAATTCCAGATTGTTTACCCTTGTTACACCTGCGATAAAGGAGAAGAATCCGGAAATCTCAAATCCCTTAAAGTTAAAATTAGTACCAAAACCTCCGGTGTACTTCGGAACACTGGAACCCCATGTCTGCACACGATCCTCATCAGAATAGACGTCAGTTATCTTTCCATCTTTGGTATAGTACAAAGCCTTACCGGTTGCAGCATCAACCCCTGCCCATGCTACTTCATAGTGAGAAGCAAATGGTAAACCTACCGTGATTTGCGAAGTACCGTAAGGATATGAAGTCATTCCACCCAGATCAATTATTTTGTTTTCATTATACGCGCCGTTGAAATTCACATCCCACGACATATTCTGATTTCTCAGGATATTATAGTTCAATGTGAGTTCAACTCCACGGTTTCTCATGCTACCTGAGTTCACTTTTATTGAACTAAATTGTCCGCCTGCAGTAGCAGGTAGTGTTTGATCGAGGTATAGGTTTTTGGTTGTTTTATTATACAGGTTCAGATCTCCCGAAAGTTTGTTGCCAAAAAACGAGTAATCGATACCAAAATTAGTGACCTGTGTATATTCCCAGTCCGCCTGCGCATTACCTGTTGTAACAGGAATGATGGTGGTTGAATCGCCATACAATCCTTCATCGTATAAAACCCTGGAGCCATAATTACCTAATGGAAAATTCTCCGCGTTCGCTGATTCTCCATAGCTCAATTTCAGTCTCAGTACATCAGCTGAAGCAACATTATTCATAAATGGTTCTCTAAGTACATCCCAGATTGCACCTACTGAATAAAATCCATGAAACTTTTGGTTTTCAGGAAGGGAGGATACTCCGTCGTAACGATAAGTAAGATTCAGGGTATATTTTGAATCATAGGTATAACGGCCTGTAGAAATCAGTGAACTCATGGCCCACTCTGATTTGCTACCCGATACTGCGGAGAACAACTGATTTCCAGCGTTACCCGGAGTAATAGCAGCAGGCGTATTTGGTCTCTTTGAATCTACTCCGTAACCTGTGAATGAAAACCCTTTGAAGTAACTCTGAATTAATTCACCGTAAACCGTGAAATCTATTTCGTGTACGTCATTAAAACTGTTTTTATACCCTGCGAACGCTCTTGAGTTCAGAGTAAGGAAACGGTTCAACCCTTCAGCATGCGCTCCTGATCTTGTTCTGATATTTGAAGATGATTGTGCAAACCAACCCTGGGGATCTCTGTAAGAAGTAGATTGAGTTTCACGGAAATCAAGACCAGCCAGTAAACCGGCATAAATATGGTCAGTTATTCTATAGTTCGCATTTGCGCTTAACATTACTTTGGCCTGATCATTATAATACTTATGATACTTCAGCATATCAAGCTGATTAGGACCTGCAAAAAAGCCCTGTACTCCAACAGCAATGCTACCATCTTCATTATATGGTCTTATATACGAAGGAGTAATCCGTGTATCAAGGAATGGGTTACCAATAGTGCCCTGATCATCAGTTTCCTGAAAATTTCTTTTGGTATAACCGATATAGGTACTCACAGCCAGACTTAATCGTTCGTCAGAATAATCCAGATTATTACGGAACGAAAGTCTTTTCATGTCGGTACGATGAATAATTCCCTCTTCTTTATACATCGAAAGGTTTGAGAAAAACCTTGTTTTTCCTGAACCACCTGTTAACGTTAGCTCATGATTCTGAAACCGTCCGTCTCTGAAAATCAAATCATCCCAGTTGGTTTCATTCGAAAGCAGACTATCATACATTTGATCCATTCTGGCCTTGTCTTGTGCACTGGCGTTGATATAATCCGGATTTTTCTTTGAAAGTACCCAGCCAGGCAAGCCAAAGGTTGTTGCCGAAGTCGGAATCAATAGTCCGAGATCTTCCTGCGCCTGCAACAGTTCGCGGGCATTCATCATATCATATTTGGAAACAGGTCTAAATTTTTTCCCGTACTGACCGGAATATGAAAGCACAGCCTTGCCACCACTTCCCCGGCGCGTTGTCACAACGATAACCCCCGCTGCGCCGCGCGAACCGTAAAGAGCAGCTGCAGTAGCATCCTTTAAAACGTCAACCGATTCAATATCGTTTGGGTTAAGGGACTGGAATACCGTTGCCTCTACCGGAATACCATCAATTATAAATAATGGAACACTACCACCTTCTATGGATGTAGCTCCTCTCAGATACATTGAAGCATAACTGCCCGGCTGACCACTGGTACTAATCACGGTAAGACCGGGAACACGCCCCTGGAGAATCTGATCAAACGATCCGATTGGCACATTTTTTATTTTATCACCACCTACTTTAGTAGCCGCACCCGCAAACTCCGAACGTTTCTCCCTTGAATAACCTGTGATAATCACGTTTTCAAGTTCGTCGTCAGCTCTTTTCATTACAACCGTAACGTTATTCGTTTCGGGTATAGTAATAATCTGACGAGCATAACCAACGGCGGTAAATTCGAGATTTTTGGTTGAGAGGGGAATGCTGATGCTGAAAGCACCCTTTGCATCCGTCGCTACCCCTACATCTCCGGGGCGAGCCTGAACAGATACATTCGGGATAGGTTCGCTTTGTTCATCAATCACTCTTCCCGTTACAGTTCGGGTTTGGGCAATTATTTGCGTGTAGGCAAATAAAGACCCCAAGAGGAGCAATACAAGTTTTCTCATATGTGGTGACTTTTAAATTTAACAGAATTGCCAAACAAAAGGTTTAACCAAGTATTAACAATTCTGGAAAGACAACGAAAAGCTATGATCGGCTGCTTTTTCCCGACATAAAGGACACTCTTCCAGCATTTAAGGTTGAAATACCTAAAGACTTGAAAATGTGTTAGTTTTAATCGGTATGGAAGCTACCGGCACAGTTTTCGGTTAAGCACGTTTATATAACGTTAATTTTGCGTTATTATTTGCGTATCATCAAGTTACGCTAATATTTTTTAATTCTTTTCCTTTTTTCGGGTGGAAATCAGCAATGCCGGAAGTAAAATCAGGTTGGTGAGCGTAGCCGAAACGAGCGTGAGCGAGGTAAGCCAGCCAAGGGCCTGGGTTCCCCCAAAACTGCTGAAACAGAAAATCACGAACCCAGCGGTTAGAACCAGTGATGTATAAATTATACTGATTCCGGTATTATGTATGGTTTCAATTACTGTTTTCTTTTCATCAAAGCCGTTAAGTGGAAGTTCCTGCTTATAATTCACCAGAAAACGTATGGTCACATCGATGGCTATTCCGAGCGCAACACTGAAAATCAGTACTGTGGAAGGCTTCAACGGCACTCCTGTCCAACCCATTATACCAGCAGTAATAAGTAGTGGTATAACGTTAGGAATTAGCGAGCAGATCAGAATTCTCAGTGATTTGAATAAGTAAAGCATACAAAGAGCTATAAGAAGGAAGGCCCAGAAGATACTTTCCTTCAGACCACTGATTATAAATCTGCTTCCTTCAACAAATGTTACACTGGTACCGGTGAGTTTTATATCATAAGCAGATGTGTCAAATATTTTCCTACTCCTCATTTCGACCTCTGACAGAAGCTCTGGTAACCGCTTACTTCCAATGTCGGCCATTTGTACACTTATCCTGGCCTGCCGGCGTGAGCTATCCATAAACCGCGTGAAAATTTCTGTGAATGCAGATTTGGTTGTATCCTTTGAGGGACGGAGATAATCTGCTACGAATGCACCATCGAAAGAATTTGGTAATGAGTAGGTTGTACTATCCCCTTCATAAAAAGCCTGACGGGCAAACTTTAAACCTTCGCCAAGATATAATGGTCGGGCCATTTCAGGTAAAGAATCGAGATAACGGGCAAGCTCATCCATTTTTTCGAACTCCCTTAATGCCCGCATTCCAGTAAAACCATTTTTTTTCTTAGTATCTACCACAATTTCAAGTGGCATTACTCCTTCAAAGTTTTTTTCAAAAAACTTCAGATCGGTATAAATCTTATCTGTTTCCGGCAGGTCGTCAACTATAAATGCTTCAGATTTTAACCTTAACATTCCCGCCAGGGCCGCAACTACCATCAATCCGGTAATAGTATAAATAGTTTTCCGATGTCCAAGTGCCCATATTTCCAGTCTTTCCAAAGCAGTTGCCAGCCATTTATTATCCAGGTAACGGGTGTGCCGGTTCTTCGGACTGGGTAAATAGCTTAGAACAATCGGTATCAGAATAAAGGAGATAAAGAAAATAACCATGATATTTAAACCGGCAACTGCCCCGAATTCTTTCAATATCTCACTTCTGGTCAGTCCGAATACTGCAAATCCGATAGCAGCAGAAATATTACAGAAAAGGGTAACAATACCCATCCTGCTGATCATGTGAATCAATGCAGCCCGCTTCTCTCCTTCCTCATTATATGCTGTATGGTATTTATTCAGAAAGTATATACAGTTCGGTATTCCAATTACCACAATCAATGGCGGAATGAGTGCTGTAAGCAAGGTGATTTTATAACCGAGCAGGTGCATGGTTCCCATACTCCAGATTACTCCTGCCAGTACCACTCCGAGTGAAAGTAAAGTTGCAGATACCGATCTGAAAAATAACAGGAGAATCACTGCAGACAACACAAATGAACCTATCAGAAACCACCGCATTTCGTTTTCAATCCTCTGAGCCACCATGGTACGAATCAACGGAAGTCCGCTTAGATAAACTTCAGTTTTTTGTCTTTCGCCAAATGCATTTGCCAATGAAACAATCGAATCCACTACAGCAACCCTTGCAGGCGAGTTGATAATAGCGTTATCCATGGTCAACGCCATCATATAGGCTCTGCTTTCCGGGTTATAAAGGATTCCCTGATAGAAGGGAAGGTTCAGAAAAACAGCCGCTGAACTGTCTAATTCCTCCTGATTCAATCGCCCAGCAGCAAAAACCGGTACGGCCCGGAGTTTTTCCGTAACTGTATCTTTTATCAGGTTGAGCGCTCCGGGAACCGCAAGTATTTCCTTCACTCCTCTTACTTCTTTCAGTGAAGATTGTAACTCGCGATAATCATTAAAAAAAGCTTCCTTAAATAAATCATCAGTCTGTACTCCGATTACCAGCAAATTTCCATCCTCTCCAAAAGTAGATTTAAACTCCTGATACAACTGATATTTCGGATTATCAGTAGGTATAGCTCTCGTGAACTCGTAACTCAATTCAACTTTACCAGCCCAATACGCCATCAGGGCGGTGGAAAGTAGCAGAAATATTAATAATGGTAACCTAAACCTTAATACAAATTGCCCAACTCTGGTCCACATACTGATTATATTAAAAACTCTATTAAACCAACCGCATTAATCAGACCAGCCAGTTACTACCCTGAACTAATGGATTAATTAATCTGCAAAGAAACTATAATTTGCCCGGTAATCAGGACAAGAATGCGAAGAAATATCGAGTAATTTTGGTTCTATGCGCAGATTTTACTTCACCTTTTACTTGTTGTTTCTTTCGGCTGCGGCGTTTACGCAACTTCGGCCCGTTGGAGAATGGCAATCTTATCAGGTACTGCGAAAAGCCATACAACTCGCACCGGCCAATGAAATCCTGTACTGCGCAACACAAAATGGACTATTTGGTATAAATAAAAACGATTATTCGGTTGTGCGTTATAGTAAGGTCAACGGAATGAGTGAATCCTCTCTCTCGGCAATCGGCTATGACCCTTCATCCAACATCCTGGCTATTGGTTATACCAATAGCAATCTTGACCTGTTGCAAAACAATCGGATTACCGGAGTTCCTGATCTGAAACTCTGGTCGGGCATAACAGACAAGACCATCTATGAAATTTTATTTTTTAATAATAAAGCATATCTGGCAACCGGACTGGGTATCATTATCGTCAATCCTAACGGAACTGTCAGCAATACCTGGTATATCGGTGACAATGGTAGCCCAATCAAAATTCAAAGCCTGACAGCAAACCAGCAGTATTTCTTCGCCGCCTCCGCTTCGGGCTTGAAAAAAGCACAGATCAACAACCCATCCCTTTTCAATTACACATCCTGGGAAACCATCCCCGAAATCGGAGGAATGCCATCGTCAGAAATCCGCAAACTTGTTTCTGTCGGAAATTCACAGACTACCTCAGTTCTGGCTCTTATTAATGATGAAGTTTATATTGAACGGAATAATTCGTGGGAGAAATTCTTCGGAAACGGAAATCCACTGATAAACATAAGCGCCGTCGACCATGAACTAATGATTGCTGAAAAACAAACAAGCGGAGTAAAACTTCATTACTTTACAACCGACGGAACTTTAAGAATTACATTAAGCGCACCCGAAACTTTGAATGCTATTACTGACGCAGCGGAATGGGACGGTAGTATATGGATAACCGATGCAGAAAACGGTTTGTTCAGGTATTCAGATAACAGTTGGACTAACTTCACACCGGATGGACCGTTTGATATACCTGCAGGAGAAATAAAAGGGTATCCGGGAAATATTTATTTCGCAGGAGGTACAAGGAGTACGCCTTACAACACTGGTTATATATCATTACTTCAATCCGGACAATGGGTGAATTTTACGTCCGAACTCATCCCGGCACTCGACTCCCTACAAGATATCCGAACAGTTTGTTTTGATTATCTGTCCGGAAGTTTGTTCGCAGGTTCTTATGGCGGCGGATTAATTGAAATAAAGCAAAATGGTTCCGCAGAAACAGTAAAAAATGAAAACTTTTTACGTGTAGGCGGCACAGTTATAGACCGGGATGGTAACCTTTGGGTAAGTGCAGCCGGAAATTCTCCAAAACTCTGGGTAAGAAAAAAAGATGGTATATGGTTGAATTTTGATATCCCATCCGGTTCACCGGGAGGAGACATTTCGCACTTGATTATAGACCAGCAGAACCAGAAATGGTTGATATTGCCGCAAACAGGATTGATTTGTTTCAATCACGGAACCAGTCTTGACAACCCCGGTGATGATAAATGGAAACTATATATCCACGGATCAGGCAATGGCAATCTTCCTCACAATGAGGTTTTGTCGATGGTAACTGATAAGTCTGGCTTTGTATGGGTAGGAACAGAAAACGGAATCGGAATCATTCAATGTGCCGCAGAAGTATTTTCTTCACGAGGATGTGAGGCATATTTACCAATCGTACAACAAGATAATTTTTTCGGCTTCCTGTTTCAAAATGAACGGGTAAATTCAATCGCGGTTGACGGTGGAAACCGGAAATGGGTTGGCACCGAAAACGGATTATGGTTGCTCAGCGCCGACGGTGACAAAATCATTTATCGGTTTACCACTGAAAACAGTCCGCTGCCCTCTGACAAAGTAAAAAGTATAGGTATTGAACCGGAAACCGGTGAGGTATTTATAAGTACCAGCGAAGGATTGGTTTCTTTCAGGGGAACAGCAACGGAAGGAAAACCAGAACATCATCATCTGCAAGTATTCCCTAACCCTGTTCCTCCGGACTTTACTGGTCTGATAGCTATCCGGGGACTGACAACCAATGCTCATGTTAAAATTGTAGAACAAAACGGGAAACTGGTTTATCAAACGCGAGCCACAGGCGGACAAGCCATCTGGAATGGCAGGGATTATAAGGGAAACAAAGTGGCAAGCGGTGTTTATCTGGTATTAGTGAGTGATGAATCCGGTAAACAAACTTCATCCGGAAAAATTGTTTTTGTGCGGGGAAAGTAAACGAAAAAAATTAAATAATCGCAGCCGGGCAAGAAATAACCACACTATATGCTTCATTCAACAAAAGGACTGGTTCTAAGGGTAGTAAAGTACGGCGAAACCAGCGTCATTGTAAGCATATTCACGGAAAAACTGGGAGTGCAATCCTATATCATAAACGGAATAAGAAGCAAGAGCAAATCTGCTCAAAGTAAGCAGAATTTTTTCCAACCGGGCGCAATGCTGGATCTTCAGGTTTATCACAATGAACAAAAAAATATTCAGCGAATCAAAGACTTTGGATGGGCTAACGTATATGAACATCTGTTTTTTGATGTGGAGAAAAATGCAGTTGTTGTATTTTGTGTAGAGTTGTTGCAAAAATGCCTGAAACAGCCCGAACCGCATGAAGAACTTTTTTATTTTCTGGAAGATTGCTTTTTTCAGCTCGATAAAGGCGGGACGAAAATCGTTGCAAACTCCTCTCTGTTTATTGCCCTTCATCTGGCGGAACATTTAGGTATCCGGATAATCAATAATTATTCGCCCAAACATCATATTCTAGATCTCAGGGAAGGCCAGTTTACAGCTGATTATCCCGATCACCCTTATTTTGTAAATGGTAAACCGGCAAGTATTGCCTCCGATATGATGAGATTAACTCAACCTTCAGATTTAATGAATATTTCTATTGATCTGCAAAGCAGACGCGAATTATTAAAAGCGTGCGAAACGTTCTATGCTTTGCATATAACTGACTTCGGATCTATGAGAACTCTGCCTGTTCTTCAGGAATTAATGAAATAGCAGGAAAATATCTGGTTTAGACTGATTGAACTTAAAAATTCGGTATCGCTTTATATTTTTAGTTCGAAGTATTCTGGCCGGCCATCTTTTCTGCATTTTCTGCAAACTGGAGTTTATCGATCAACTCCTGAATTTCACCATTCAATACTTCTGAAAGATTATACAAGGTAAGCCCGATCCGATGATCAGTTACTCTGCCCTGCGGAAAATTATAGGTTCTGATTTTTGCACTTCTGTCGCCCGTACTCACCAGACTTTTCCGATGCCGCGCTATTTCTTCTTCCTGCTTGCGAACCTGCTCTTCGTAAAGCTTGGTACGAAGCATTTGCATTGCTTTCTCCCGGTTGCCTAACTGTGATCGTTCAGTCTGACAAACTACAACCGTTCCGGTTGGAATATGCGTGAGCATTACTTTCGTTTCCACCTTGTTAACGTTTTGTCCGCCTGCTCCACCGCTTCGCGCAGTTTCCATTTTTACATCCGCCGGATTCAGTTCAAAATCGACTTCTTCCGCCTCGGGCATCACGGCAACTGTTGCAGCAGAAGTATGTACTCTTCCGCTAGCCTCAGTATCAGGAACACGTTGAACACGGTGTACTCCGCTTTCAAATTTCAGCGTTCCGTATACATCATCTCCGGAAATCTCTACGCTGACTTCTTTATAACCACCAACCGTACCTTCGCTCTCGCTCAGAATGCTGGTTTTCCAACCCTTTTTTTCACAGTATTTCAAATACATCTTGAGAAGGTCACCCACGAAAAGACTCGCTTCATCTCCACCAGTTCCCGCACGAATTTCCAGAATGGCATTCTTTTCGTCCTGCGGATCTTTGGGTATTAACAATTGACGAATCTTTGATTCAAGCTCGGCCTTTTTTTCCTCCAGACCTTCTATCTCTGCCTTAGCCAAATCACGTAATTCTTCGTCGTCACCATTCAAGGCCTCACGGGTAAATTCTATATCCTCGTTAAGTTTACGGTAGCTGTTGTAAGCTTCTACGATTTTTTCAAGGCTCTTATATTCCTTACTTAACTGGCTGAAACGTTTATTATCGCTGACAATTTCAGGGTTGGTAAGAGCCACCCCCAAATCATCAAATTTTGCCTTAATAGCATCCAGCTTATCAATCATAGTTTTATTTTACTTTTATGGCCTCGCACGGATATTTGGGGGGCAAAATTACTTCAATTAACTGCATGTTGTACAGAAAATATAAAGCCGACCGGTTATTTACCGGAACAGAGGTACTGAGTAATGATCAGGTACTGATAACCAACGAAAAAGGGGTAGTAGAAGCCATTGTACATGAATCCGAGGCCGGTGAAAATGTGTTGTATCACAACGGATGGATTGTTCCGGGACTAGTTAACGCTCACTGCCATATTGAGCTTTCTCACATGAAGGATGTGATACCCCAACATACCGGAATGGTAGATTTTCTGCTTGGAATTCTTAAACAAAGGAGGGCAGAACCCGAGCAGATTTATGATGCTATCAGAAAGGCAGAGGAAGAAATGGTTGCGAATGGAATTGTAGCTGTGGGCGATATTTGCAACACTGCAGATAGTTTATGTGTTAAACGTGACCCAAAATTGCACTATCACAGTTTTGTAGAGGTGATTGGAATTGTAGCCGAAACTGCCAATGAGACGTTTCAGCAGGCCGAAACAGTATTGAATAAATTCCGCATGAACGAAGTCAGTTACCGGCACTCACTGTCAGAAAACGGAAAGATATCTGATGCAAAGATTGTTTCATCATCGTTAACCCCGCACGCGCCATATACGGTTTCACCAGCATTGATGAAGTTAATCGGGGATGCCACAGCCGGACAAATCATTAGTATGCATAACGAAGAAAGCAGGGCTGAGAATGAATTGTTCCGGACAAAAAACGGTGATTTCATACGACTTTTCGAATTTCTCGGAATTGATGAGTCTCAGTTATTTATGGAAGGAGCCTCTTCTCTCGTTTATTGGTTGCCTTATTTCGACCAACAGCATCAGATTATTATGGTACACAACGTGGATATGGGAGACGGCGACATTAATTTTATCCGCAGGCTGATACAGGAAGGCAGGATTACACCACCCTGGTGCTGTGTTTGTCCGGGTGCCAATCTTTACATTCAGAATCAACTCCCCGATTTCAACCTGCTTTATAATTCAGGCCTGAACATGGTAATTGGAACCGACAGCCTTTCTTCCAATACCAGTCTGGATATACTTAAAGAAATCAGGACGATTCATAAGGCCGCACCCTCAATCCCGTTGGAAGAAATCTTCAAATGGGCAACCATAAAC
>DATCKB010000216.1:0-6842 GCA_036562505.1 Parasegetibacter sp.
TACCGGCACCTTTACGGCAGGAAATCCTGTTGATTCTTCCTATTGCGGAAGAGGCAAAATGATATTGAGAAAAGTTACCAATTCCGACTTTTATAAAGAACCATTTCTTGCAAAGGACAAAAATCAGGTTCCGAATGGAAAAATCAACAACACCATCAAGGATAAAACTCCCGGCACTACGAAACCAGGTAACGGAGGTACAGGTGCTGTAAAAAGAGACAGTATAGCCTTGGTAAAGGGCAGAAAACTGGATGCACCGGTGGTGCCGGATGGGTATCGCGCATCACCTTCGCCTCTTGATAAAAAGCCGGAAATTACAGCCATCCCTCCTGTTCTGAAAAGCAGATCGAACGAACTGGTCAGAGTACTCGAATTTCCGGCGGGTGAAATTAAAATACGGTTATACGATAACGGTGAAATCGACAATGACATCATATCTGTTTACCACAACAACAGGGAAGTAATTTCAAAACAGAAGCTTCTTTCAACTCCTATAAGGTATTCGTTGATTTTGTCAGAAGACCAACCAGCTCATGAACTGATTATGGTTGCTGAAACACTTGGCGATATTCCGCCCAATACTTCTTTAATGATAGTGGAAGCCGGCAGGCAAACTTTTGAAGTGCGCATAACCAGCACGGACCAGAAGAACGCGAAAGTGATTTTCAGATTGAAATCAGGGGATCGCTGAATGGATGGCAGAGCTTAACTTACCCGTTACCCATAAGCTTTCTGTATTCTTCGTCGCTCATATATTCCAGAATATCGCCTGGCTGGCATTCCAGCACTTCACATATTGCTTCAAGAGTAGTGAACCGGATCGCTTTGGCCTTTCCGCTCTTTAGTATACTCATGTTCGCAATCGTGATTCCTACTCTTTCACTGAGTTCAGTCAGACTGAGTTTTCGTTTTGCCAGCATTACATCAAGGTTGACTACAATCGGCATGTCAGATAGTTAAAGCCTGGTCCTGTTGAAGGTTGTACCCTTTCTTAAAGGCAGCACTGATGATTAATGAAGCAATTCCCAGAAAGAGAATCACAGGATTCCTGGTTATCGACCAAAGAAAAGGCTCGAGGGTGAATTCAGATGGTATGACACCGGAAAACATCAGTTTCAGAACATAAGGGAAACCCAGTTTTAATGCCCAGATAATTATGAAGCCAAAGCCAATTAATTTGAAGCGCCGGATATTTGCCGGATTGAAGGCATCACCTTTCGCAACGCGAATCAATATTTTTATGGGGAGCCCCAGAAAGAAATAAATGAGCGCAAAAAGGGTTACAACAGACATCACTTTCAATAGTATTTTTCCGCGGTGAAATCCCTTTTCTGAAATAGGTATCATCAGTCTTCTGCTGCTTTCAGAATAACGAACAGGGATTTGCTTTCGCTCATAATGTCCGTACATGATTTTTCTGCTCCCGTTATCTATTGTCGAGTCCCAATTTACATAAGCAAGATTATAATTGCCGTTTTGCACAAAAAACCTGGCATAGGGTTCAAGTTCGTATCCTTCGAGTGTGAAATAGTACCTGGGATTCTCCTCACCGGGATTATTTATTTTCGAAATCCCTATCCCTCCGACAGAGTGCCCTCCGGACGATATGCCCTTGTTCAGAAACTCCCTTTTATCTTTTTCTCTCTTTATACTATCAGATATCCGGCGATACTCAAAATATGGAAGAGAATCATTAACCTTAGGATGATAAAATATTTGTCCGAATGCTGTGTCGCTCTTCGGCTTTTTTACTATCCTTCCAACCGTTGGATCAGCAGGCGTCGAAATCAGATTCCCGCCAAAAAACAGGTAACAAATCAACGCAGTCAGAACACCGGCAATCAAAACGGGCAAACTAAATATCTTCTTAAACATTTTTTATATATTTATCGCAAATAAACATTTTTTTATTGAAAAACGATAAACATATAAATATTTTTTCTTTTTTATTACCCTTTGCGGCTTATTTATCTGAGCATATAAAAAGGGGCCGTCAGGCCCCGTATACTATTCAAAACTTTATCAATCGGAAATTGAAATTGCCGATTATCTGAATCCCAGAGAATCTTTCACTTCACCACAGGCGAGCATTTTCTTACCGAAGTAAGGATTTCTGATTTCACTTACGTTGCTTAACCAATACGCACCTTTATCATCGAAGGCCATCGGACAATACTGATGATAAATAGTTTGATTGTCGAAACGTACTGTTCGAACCAGATCATACATAGCATCAGAAATTATCTGAAACTCTTTCCTCTTTTCTTCTACGTCCGCTGAGCTGAGAATTGCCGCCGATTTACTACTGATGGTTTTAGCATAATCCTGAGCTGTTGCCACTACCGCACCGGTTGAATCATTCAGTTCAGCTAACAACAGACTGTCGCTGCTTACGATCAACTTTGCCGCCGCTGCATTTGTCGCCGCAGTGTCGGTTGCGACCAGCGCATCTTTCAGCTGATAATAATCATTCAGCAAAGTTTCAAAAGAAGTATTAAAGGCGGCAGTATTTACACTTTCAACCGGAACTTTCTCTTCATTGCTACCAGCATTGTTGCTATTATCAGATGAATTACAAGCTGCCATCAGAATTCCGGCCGATATGGCCAATGCAAAGATTTTTTTCATTATCTGTAAGTTTTGTTTCAGGTAATCGTTGCGTTGTGAACCTGGTTAGTTCTTCGGTATATACCCCGGATATTCTCAAAATTGAACAACTAATCCGGAGTGGTCGATCAATTGTAATTTTACAAATGTAAGGTTTAAAGGGGAGAATTTATTTGCCTACCTTTGCACCCTCCATGAAAAAAAGGAGTGTTTATGCTGATAGGACTTCAGAATGTGACATTTGAATTCGGGGCAAGAACCATTGTGAGGAACGCAACCTGGCACCTGAATCCGGGTGAAAGAATCGGTTTGATTGGATATAATGGAACCGGAAAAAGTACTCTGTTAAAAGTGCTGGTAGGCGAATATTCTCCCAGCGCTGGTACCGTGGAAAAAAGCAAGGACACTACAATAGGCTATCTGCATCAGGATCTTTTGAGTTTTGATACCAATTCCAGTATCACTGAAGTGGCTATGGAAGCGTTTGAAAAAGTGATGGCACTGCAGAAGGAACAGGCGGAACTGGAAAAATATCTGGAAACCAGAGAGGATGAAAAGGCCCTGAACCGCTATATGGAGGTACTTCACGAAATTGAACTGCTCGATGGTTACGATATTCAATATAAGGCAGAAGAAGTGTTACACGGACTTGGGTTCAGTGATGAAGATCTTAAAAAGCCTTATAAGGTATTCAGTGGTGGATGGCGGATGAGGGTATTACTGGCAAAAATGATTCTTCAGCAACCGGATGTGCTGCTGCTGGATGAACCGACCAACCACCTCGACCTTCCATCCATTGAATGGCTTGAGCGTTACCTTCTGCATTATAAAGGAAGCGTGGTAATCGTGAGCCATGATAAGTTTTTCCTTGACCGTATGGTCAACAAAATTGTGGAACTCTACCAGCAGGAGTTGCACATTTACGCAGGGAATTACAGCCAGTATGAAGAGGAAAAGCAACTGAGAATTGAAATTCAGAAGCGCGCATATGAGAATCAGCAGGAATTTATCAGACAGCAGGAAAGATTTATCGAACGGTTTAAAGCCAAAGCTTCTAAGGCTGCTCAGGCCCAGAGTGTTCAGAAAAGACTGGATAAAATTGAACGAATAGAAGATGTGGAACTGGAAAGACCCAATATCCGTATCAACTTTTCTGTTGGCAAAGAACCGGGAAGAATTATTTGTACACTCAAAGATGTTTCTAAATCTTACGGTGATTTACAAATTCTCAAAGATGCTACTGCAGAAATCAACCGGGGTGATAAAATTGCACTGATCGGTGCAAACGGAAAGGGAAAATCAACTTTACTCAGGATTATTGCCGGTACTGAGCCTTTTGACGGGGAAAGAGTATGGGGACATAATGTAGTGGAAAGTTTCTATGCACAGCATCAACTGGAATCGCTGAACCTCGACAATACCATCATAGATGAAATGAACAGTTCGGGAGCTGGTAAAACAGAACTTGAATACCGTACCCTGTTAGGTGCATTTCTTTTCACCGGTGATGATGTTGAGAAGCGGATTAAAATACTGAGCGGAGGCGAAAAAGCCAGAGTGGCGCTTGCGAAAACCATTGTCAGCAAAGCCAACTTCTTGATATTGGATGAACCGACCAACCACCTTGATATCCATTCTGTGGAGCATCTGGTGGAAGCGTTGAACAAATATGAGGGAAGTTTCATTCTGGTGAGCCACGACCGTTATTTTATTTCGAAAGCTGCGAATAAGATCTGGGAAATTGTTGACGGAGAAATAAAAGAATTCAAGGGAAACTATGATGAATGGGTAGCATGGAAAGAACGAATAGCTGCAAAAGCTTTATCTGACGCCCGTCAAACGAACGGCGAAAAATCAAAACCGGCACAGGAGAAAAAAACCGTTCAGGAAGCTCAGACGCCAAAAGCTGAGCCGGTAAAAACCGCGCCGATAGATAAAGAAGCAAAAAAGGAACTACAACGTCAGCAACGACTGTTCCAGCAACTGGAGGATAAACTGGCCGCTGTGAAGAAGAAAAAAGAAGAACTCGAAATATCTCTGACTGATCCTTCGGTTTATTCTGATCACAAGAAATTTGCTGAAGTGGAAATGGAATACAGAAAAATTTCGGATGAGTTCGAATCGTTGAACCGCGAATACGAAAAAGTATTTGAACAACTGATGAATCTGAGTTCCTGATTAATTGAACCAGACTCAACTTATTTTCTTATATCCAGCTGTCTGGCTATAATATGCGCTTTTAGAAAATCGCTGACGAGATAACTGATTAATTTTCCGGTCTGATCATCTTTTCTTCCGTCTGTCAGATGACAGGCACCTTCACAAATATGCAGGTAGGCAACGTCGCAATGGGTTGCAGTGTAATTCATGTATTGGCGCGCGTGAAGAGGGGAAACACCTGTAGGTGTGCAAGCGCTGGATAACACGTTCTGAACGGCATCCAGATCCAATTCTATTCCTGTTAAAGTATCTTCTGTAAACTCGGTTGAATGAGCTACCGCTTGCGTAAAATTTTTCTTGGCATGAATAAATATTTCCTCGTAGGTGATGAAATCAATAAACGGATTATTCACCAGATCCATCCATACGTTTTGCGGCAGGTACATTTCATGTAGTCCGATTACGCTGTATTTCTGAAGATATCCATCTTCATCGGCGTAGCGGAAGCCATTTCCGCTATGACGTCCCTCAATCGGGCGATAGTCGGAGTGAGCATCGAGGTTAATCACATTTATCTGCGCCAGAGGAGTTACACCTCTTTTATGCCATCCTTTTGCAGTCCCTTTAACGAGAGGATATGCATTGTTATGTCCGCCACCAACAACAACAGGAATTTTACCGGCTGCAGTTATAATTTTAGCAATCGTTTCCACTTCTTCGTCTATTCTATATACAGCGTGGCGGTATGCATCAATTTTTTCTTCCGGGCGACTGGCATTATTCTCAACCAGAAACTTCAGATCACCGAAATCAAAATGTCCCAGTAGCAATATCTCTTCACCGCTAAAAAAATCATTGCTTTGAGTATTCAGAAATGATGAAAGAAAAGGAGTCCAGCAGGAGTCTGTTCCCCCCACCCCGTAGTTGGCCTTAACTCCGATATCCTCAGGAATTCCGAATAATACATACTGAACGGAAGAGTTTTGTAAAGCAATTTCCCAATCATCTTTAGCAGCCAGACAACGTACACGCTCACCTATTTTTGTTTCGAATCTTCTTAGTTTAGTCAGGCTCAGAATATCTTCTTTCGAATAAAACTTAAAATGTAGCATATAGTTGTCTGTTTTCGCGATGAATTTAGGCCAATCTCTTCAAACAATAATACTTCAGAGAAATTTTCCTTTCAACATCACGTTTTTTATAAGATTCGACCCGAAAGCATAAGGGATGTATGCGACCGATTTAATTGGTTTAGTGAAAATAAGATTCGCTAGTTTACCGACAGCTATACTTCCGGCTTCATTGTTTAATTCCATGGCAAATGCACCGTTAATGGTTGCTGCATTTATAGCTTCTTCGGGTAACATTTTCATTTGAATGCAGCTGATGGAGATCACAAAATTCATGTTACCACTGGGAGATGAACCCGGATTATAATCGGAAGCGAGAGCGATGGCAGATCCGGCATTAATCAATTCTCTTGCAGGCTGAAAAGGCATTCGCAGAAAGAAGGCTGCTGTCGGCAGAAGTGTGCCGATTGTGTCCGACTTCCCGAGCAGGTTAATAGTATTTTCATCCATTGTTTCCAGATGATCTACACTGATGGCACCGAGTTTAACTCCTGTTTCTACTCCACCTGAAAGGTTGAGCTGGTTTGCGTGAATCTTTGGTTTTAATCCGAATTCCATCCCTGCCAGACAAATTCTTTCTGTCTGCTCAGGTGTAAAAAAACCGGTTTCGCAAAATACGTCAATATAGTCGGCTAATCCTTCTGCAGCAATTGCCGGAAGCATTTCCTCTATTATCAGTTTAATATACCCTTCATGATCCTGACGGAATTTTTCCGGAAAACTATGCGCACCCAGAAAGGTAGATTTTATCAGCAGGGAGCTATCCTGTTTAAGACGCTTGATTACTCGCAACATTTTCAGTTCCCCTTCTAACGTCAATCCATACCCGCTCTTAATTTCTATAGCTCCTGTTCCTAAATGACTTAATTCTGAGAGTCTGTTCCGGGCGGATTGATACAATTCATCTTCCGAAGTTTCATTCAGTTTTCGTGCGGAGTTTAAAAT
>DATCKB010000219.1:0-1616 GCA_036562505.1 Parasegetibacter sp.
GTTTTAAACAGAACGAATGAGTCTGCCCTGTCGTTTCTCACCCATACTTCGAGCTGACTGTCATATTTGAAAGAACGGATATATACCTGTTTAGCAGGCCAGGTCAGTCCTTTTGCAGCAAACTCTTTTACCAGCAAATCCTCTTTCCTGCTAAGTACATCTGATATTTTAGGGAAGGATTTCTGATAATCGATGAAGTTAGATACCGCTGTCTGAGCGTGGATGGAAAGGCTTCCCGGTAATATAAACGACAGGAGAAGTGTACGCATAACCATGGTCTGGATTCTCATTTCACGAAGTTAAGCAAAAATTATGCGTATAAAATTAAGAGCCGCAGGGCAATTAGCATATAGCCCGGCGACTCTTAACTGAATTTTATATTATTTCAACCGTTAATCAGAGATTTCCCCTGAGTTCCTGTTCTCTTTCAAGTGCTTCAAACAGCGCTTTAAAATTTCCTTTTCCGAAGCTTTTTGCCCCTTTACGCTGGATAATCTCAAAAAACAGGGTTGGTCTGTCTTCTACCGGTTTGGTGAAAATCTGAAGCAGGTAACCTTCATCATCCTTATCAATCAGAATACCCAGTTCGCTCAATGGAGCCAGATCTTCATCAATTTTACCCACTCTGTCGAGAACGGTTTCATAGTAGGTATTAGGCACCTTCAGAAACTCTACACCCCGGTTACGCAGGTCGGTTACAGTTTCAATGATATTAGATGTAGCCAGGGCCACGTGCTGTACACCTTCCCCGTTATAAAATTCCAGGAACTCTTCTACCTGGCTTTTCTTTTTACCCTCCGCAGGTTCGTTGATAGGGAATTTAACGTAGCCGTTGCCGTTACTCATCACTTTACTCATCAATGCAGAGTATTCAGTAGAAATATCTTTATCATCAAATGAGAGAATATTTCTGAATCCCATTACATCTTCGTAAAACTTAACCCATGGGTTCATCTGGTTCCAACCTACATTTCCTACACAGTGATCAACGTACAGAAGGCCGGTTGATGGTGGATTATAATGAGATTTCCACTCAACATATCCGGGCATAAAAGCACCTTTGTAATTTTTACGTTCAATGAACAGGTGTACGGTATCGCCGTAAGTATGGATTCCACTCATGATTACTTCACCATGTTCATCTGTGAGTCTGGTGGGTTCCATATAGCTTTTTCCGCCTCTTGATGTGGTTGCTTCCCATGAATAGGTTGCATCATCCACCCAAAGCGCCAGAAATTTCACGCCGTCGCCGTGCTTGTGAACATGAGCGGCTATTTCGCTATCCGGACGCAAAGCGGTAGTAAATACAAAGGTCAGTTTATTCTGTCTTAGCACATAGCTGGCGCGGTCCTTCACTCCTGTTTCTGGTCCTGCGTAGGCTACAGACTGAAAGCCGAAAGCGGTTTTGTAAAAGTGAGCTGCCTGCTTTGCATTTCCTACATAAAATTCAACATAGTCAGTTCCCTGAAGCGGAAGAAAATCGGTTTTTGTTTCAGGCGAAACGTTGGTTGCAATTACAGTTGACATAAAAGGTATATTTTAATTTATTTAGAAGTTATTATTAACCGGAATTTATTGTTAATAGTTAAAAACAAAAAGCTGAAACTGTACCGCGG
>DATCKB010000220.1:0-7732 GCA_036562505.1 Parasegetibacter sp.
TAGTACATTTCTGACTGATTAACAGGACTATACAGTTTCTTTACTGTCGAAATATTCTCTGATCAGTTTTGCCTTACTGCTTCCAATCACTCCGGTGAGCTCTTCCCGAGTAGCCATGCTAACACTCTTGACTGAGCGAAACGTTTTGAGCAAGAGATCAGCGGTAGCCCGACCAATTCCTTTAATTTCTTCAAGTTCATTCTTTAATGTTCCTTTACTGCGCTGATTACGATGAAAAGTAATTCCAAAACGGTGTACTTCATCTCTGATACGTCTGATTAGCTTCAGACTTTCCCCGTTGTAGGGAAGTTTAACCGACTCTTTATCACCGGCGAAGAAAATTTCTTCTTCGTTTTTCGCCAATCCGATCAACGTCATTTTCCCCTTCAGGCCCAGCTCTTCTATCGCTTCAAGAGCCGAGCTTAACTGGCCTTTACCTCCGTCAATTATCACCAGTTGAGGTAGTGGTTTTCCTTCATCTCTGAGTCGTTTATAACGCCTGAAAACCACTTCTTTCATCGTGGCAAAATCATTGATACCTTCAACGGTTTTAACATTGAATTTCCTGTAGTCGTTTTTACTGGCAACGCCGTTTCTGAAACAAACCATTGCTGAAACCGGATAACTTCCCTGAAAATTCGAGTTATCAAAACATTCTATATGAACAGGTAAGTCCTGAAGACGCAGATCTTGCTGTAACTGATAAAGCACCTGACGTTTTTCACTATCAGATTTGTCTTCAAGCTGAAGCATTTTTTTCTTTTTCAATTCCTCTCTGAAATAATTGACGTTTTTGACAGACAATTCGAGGAGTTTCTTTTTATCACCACCTTTTGGTACCGTAACAGTTATATCTCTCACCGGATATTCGAGTTCAAAAGGAACAACAATTTCGGAAGCCAGGCTATTGAAGGTTTCGCGAAGTTGTTGAATAGCGAAGCTGAGAATTTCTGCATTGGTTTCTTCGAGATGTGCCTCGAGCCGGATGGTGTGAGTTTGAACAATAGTACCGTTCTGTACCATCAGATAATTTACATACGCATGCTCCCCATCCCGAAGTAGCGAATACACATCGAGGTTAGACAGGTGGCGGCTGACTATCACCGATTTTGATTGATAATTTTCCAGGTGGTCAATCTTTTTTTTGATTTGCTCAGCTTTTTCGAAATTCATTTCGGATGCATAATCAAACATTAATTTCCTGTAATGCTGAATTACCGGGCCGAGATTTCCTTTCAATAAATTCTTCAATTGGTCCAACCCGTTCTGATAATCTTCAGCAGATTGAAAACCTTCACAAGGGCCTTTGCAGTTTCCCAGATGATATTCCAGGCAAACTTTAAACTTTCCCTGTCTGATATTTTTTTCTGTGAGATTCAGTTTGCAGGATCGCAGGGGAATATGTTGCCGTATAAAATCGAGCAATTCTCTTACTCTTCCCACCGATGTAAATGGTCCGAGGTATTCTGAACCGTCGTTGATTTTTTTTCTGGTCAGAAATACGCGGGGAAAGGGTTCCTTTTTAATGACGATGTAGGGATATGTCTTATCATCTTTAAGCTCAATATTGAACTTCGGACGAAATTGTTTGATTAGTGAGTTTTCCAGAAGAAAAGCGTCCTGCTCACTATCTACTATAGTGAATTCAATTCTCGCTATACGATTTACCAGCTCATGGGTTTTGTAGGTGGTATATGTTTTTGTGAAATATGAACTTACTCTTTTCCGGAGATTCTTTGCTTTGCCCACATAGAGCAGTTCTCCGGATTGGCTGAAATATTTATATACCCCGGGATTGCTGGGAATTGTATTTGATATTTGCTGGTATTCCGCACTGGTCATTTCAAGCTCCTTTCTTTTCGTTTCACGGTTGCGGTAGAATTTAACCTTATAATTTCCAGACCACTCTGATTTTTTCTGCGATGATATCCGGTCTTGATGGTTCTGTCCGGATAATTTGAAAATGGGAATCTGCTTTCCAGTACAATTTTTGAAATACGGTTCCATCTTCGGCCGGAATCTGCTTTTCCATGTAAACGCTCGATACTTTGTTTCCGGTTGTTTCCTGTGTGAGTAGAATATCAGCACGCTGTAATTCCAGAGTATCCTTGAGTGCCTGATAATTAAAAGTAATCATATTCAGGGTTTCATCTACGAAGCTGGTTTCTTTATACCATTTTTTTAACGGCTCAGAGCTGAAATCCGGGCGACCGAATACCGCTGCCAGTGCAGCAAATTCATCCAGGGAAATATATCCTGAATCCGTGTTACCGTTAGTGGTCGTGTAGCGCATAATAGCCCGGGGCATATCTTTCAATACGTCGATCTGGTTATCAACAAAGAGCTGCACGGAGATATACACACCAGCAGCATCCGGGACTTCCTCAGCCGGTTTATTTAAAATGGAATCCGGGGTGCTATCGGAGCTATTGTCACCACAGGAAACTGAAAATACAATAGCAGAAAAAATGTAGGTAGAAATTAACAAACGCTGAAGAATCATTCTGCAAATTTAAACAACCTGTTACGAAAAAACGGCTGGGGATTCCAGCCGCCTGTATTTTTAAATTTTGTTTTTGATATTCTGAGTAACCGTGAAACCTTACTACTTCAAAATCTTACTTACACCGATTTTAATGCCATAGTCAACCAGATATTCTTTGATCGGATATCTGCTGTCGAATGATGACAGCAGCTGATATCTGAATTGGGGACCGATCTGCCACTGAAGTCCGTTTTTCTCATAAGAAACATAGGCCTGAACCCCACTGTTAACATTCCATCTGCGGGCAAGCGAAGGTTCTCTGGAGTAGTTTTTATAATCGGTTGACAAGAGATAGCTATCGTGGTTCAGAACATATGTAGGTTCTACGGCTCCCGCGATATTGAAGTTCAGTTTCGAATTGCCCGCTACACGCATTTCCAGACCAATTGGCATCGACACCTGCATGTACTGATTGTGAATGATTCGTTCAGAATATCCACTGAAGTTACGTATTCTCGAGAGGGATACGATTACTTCGTCAGCCTGTCCGCCTGTACTGCTGTTTAATTCAATTAATGAAGGTTCGTCATAGTAGTTAAATCCTTTAATCTGGTATCTGGAGAGATTGAACTGCAAACCAGTTTTGAAGGTAAAAGTCTGATTCAACCTCACCAACGCGTTGGCGCCGGCTTCGAATCCGATAGAGGGCTTGTGTTCCACATAACTGTCCACATCAAGATGCGGGTCAACCAGCGAGTTTAACGGACGATTATTCAGATTAATTTTATTGCTTCTGTCGGTAAGCCTTCTATAGCTAATAGTTGGTCCGATATAAAACTGAACGTTAACCTTTCTCCTGTTTAAAACAGGCAAATTTTTTTCTGTAATTTCTTCGCGCAACGGATCTGATGGAGTCATCATTGCCACCGTATTGCTCGCTTTTGCAGCGGCTTCCTGAACAGGATCTTTTTTCAGGGCATCAAACAGTTCCTCCGGATTGATACCATTCGTTATTTTATTCAGAGAGCGGTAATCAATATTGGTGCGGCCCACATTAAAGGGAGGAAACAGGTTAATTTTATTGTTCCGGAGACTAATTACATTTTTAGTATTCTCATTAATGGACAGTGATACATCGGAATGAATATCTGAATCATATTCATTGCTCAATGAAAGGTCGCCGGAATTATCTACAGTGATATCTGCAGGTGTGCTGTTTGAAGAACTTATTTGATCTGCAATTTGATCTGCAGAGCTGTTTCCGGCATTCATCAATCCGGGATTGAGCCATGCAACTGTCAGTGAATTTCGGTTACTCTTTCTGGTCTGATCAATATCTTGTTGAAGTGTGTTATCGGCTAAATGTTTCGGGCCCAGATTAATATTATTTGCTGCGATAATCAGTTCATTAGGCTCTGCCGGATGTGCAAGTAATGTATTTTTGGAAAGATTGGTTGCATGAGGATTTTTGCTTTGTGAGATCCAGGAATCTGCTCCGTTCAAAATCAGTTTCCCGCCAAAAAATGAAGCTCCCATCAGAATAGCACTAACCCCGTACATTGTCCATCTTCTATAGGTATGTAGCTGTCTGTATATTTTCTTCCACACGCGTTCAGTGGGGTACATTTTATATCGGTCAGCCTTCTCCTTCAGAAAGTCTTCAAATTCATCCGTGTAAAAATTTTTCTCCATGCCCGTCAGTTTTAGTTCGATAGATTAATGGCATCATGATTAACCTATTTATCTGCGAGTGATGGCAGCAAACCATCCGCTTCGTTGTTTTGGTTTTTGAATGATATTTTTCTTAAGCAGAATATCTTCAAGCATTACTTTCGCTCTGGTGTATTGTGATCTGCTGGTACTTTCTTCAATGTCCAGCATTTCAGCAATCTCTTTGTGACTGTAACCTTCGATTGCATACAGGTTCAAAACGGTTCTGTAGCCGATGGGCAGTAACCGGATACATTCAACCACCTGCTTGGCCTGTACAATAGAAGGTACAAACTCTTCTCTCACCAGCACTCCGTGTGCATGTATGAGATCCACACTCTCGTTGAACTTCTTATTCTTCTTCAGAATATTAATACAGGTGTGCACGATTACTCTTCTCATCCATCCTTCAAAAGCACCTTTGCCCTGAAAGCTATGGATTTGAGAAAACACCCGGATAAAACCTTCCTGCAACATATCTTCTGCATCTTCCCTGCTATGACTATAGCGGTAACATACAGCAAGCATCTTTGGACTGTATCGATTATACAGTTCCCGTTGTGCAGCCGGGTCGTTTCTTAAACATCCCTCTAAAATGGTATCCTCCGTCATATCAGACATTTGGTTACCTACAATTTAGACAATATTTTCGAAAATATGCTGCATATTTTCTGACAGAATCGGGGAAAAGTGTCGTTCTAGGAATAAAAGGTGCTACATCTTGTATTCAAACCGGGGGAAGCTATCCCGGAGCTGCATTGAATATCAGTACGTTTGATTAATTTTATTAATACGTTTGGGATTTTGCCAGAGCCCTTCTACTAAAATCTTATTCTGGCCGATAATATCAGATTTGATCCGGGTGAAACTATTCCGGACCCGGACCAAAGATAACTTCTGCAGATTCTACGCTTAGCGGATCGATACTGATAACATTCTGCAGGTTTCCGCTTCTGTAAATAGCATTATTCATTCTAATTCCATCTACCACCAAAAGCACCCGATTAGTTGCGAAACCCCGAATCATCGGACTTCCGCCACCAAGCTAACTTTTCTGCACATATACGGAACCGGATTGAGCGAGGAGGTCGGCAGAGGTCTGTGGATTGCGGAAAAAAATATCTGGTTTCTTTACCGACACCATTTTATTCGGAACATCTGCAAGAAGAGTTTCCCATTTATTGAATGAAATTACCACTTCCTGAAGTTCCTGTATTGAACTGTCTTTGCTGTGTTGTGCATTCACGTATGTTATGAGATGAAAACAAGTCAACCATAAAGACAATTTTTCTTCATACAGGAGCTTTAAGCGGAATGAGAAGTAATTAAACAATCTCCCGTCATCTCAGGTGGCACGGGTAGATTCATCCAGGTTAGAATTGTTGGTGCAATATCGCCCAGTTTACCAGGTTTCAGCGAAATGGCAGGCTGATGCTGATCGATAACAAAAAACGGAACCAGATTGAGCGTGTGAGCTGTGTTCGGAGAGCCGTCGGGATTAACCATATAATCAGCATTGCCATGGTCGGCAGTCAGAAATATTGTATAGCCATTAGGGAGCGCAGCGCTGGCCACACGGGCTACACAGGTATCAACTGTTTCCACTGCTTCTACTGCAGCGGAGAATACACCTGTATGTCCAACCATATCAGCGTTGGCGAAATTCAGACAGATAAAGTCCGCCGAACCTTTTTCAATTTCTTCTACTATTGCCTCTGTCACTTCAAAAGCACTCATAGAAGGTTTCAGGTCGTATGTTGCAACTTTTGGCGACGGTATCATAATTCTTCTTTCTCCTGCAAACGGAATTTCTCTTCCGCCATTAAAGAAGAAAGTAACATGCGGATATTTTTCTGTTTCAGCTATACGTATCTGCTGGAGATTATGTGCAGCCAGTACCTCACCAAGGGTATTGTTCAGATTGTCAGTTTCAAAAATTACATGAACGTCTTTAAACGCGTTGTTGTACTCAGTCATAGTAGTATAGTACAAGCGGCGGGTAATCATTCCGAATTCGGCTAAGTTTTGCTGAGTGAGTACCTCGGTAATTTCCCGGCAGCGATCTGTCCGGAAGTTGAAACAAATGACTGCATCATCATCGTTTATTGTGGCCAGCGGCTGACCATCAGGGCTGGTGATGACTACGGGAAGAATGAATTCGTCGGTAATACCGTTGATATACGATTTGGTGATAGCCTGTAAGGGATCCTGTTCATATACGCCTGTTCCATTAACCATTGCATCGTAAGCTAATTTTACTCTTTCCCATCGCCTGTCGCGGTCCATGGCAAAATAGCGCCCTGAAATAGTCGCAATTTTTCCGGTGGTTGCCTGAAGATGGTCAAGCAAATCATTCATGTACTGCAGACCACCTTTGGGGTCAGTATCTCTTCCATCGGTGAAAGCGTGTATATAAACCTGTTCAAGTCCTTCTGTTGCGCAAAGTGATGTCAGTGCTTTGAGATGATTGATGTGCGAGTGAACACCACCATCGCTGACCAGTCCCATCAGGTGTAGGGGTTTGTTATTCGTCTTAGCGTAACGAATGGTATTTAAAAGTGTGGAATTTTTATAGAAATCGCCGTCGCGAATAGCAACGTTGATTCGTTGCAGCTCCTGGTAAACTATACGGCCTGCACCCAAATTCAGGTGCCCCACCTCACTGTTTCCCATCTGTCCGTCTGGCAAACCCACGGCTTCTCCACAGGTTACAAGTGTAGTGTGAGGGTATTTACCGTATAAAGATTGTACAAAAGGAGTTTTTGCCTGCTGAATAGCATCGGCTGAAGGAACTTTTCCCAGTCCCCAACCGTCCATAATTACCAGAATAACTTTCTTTCTTTCCATAGCCAAAACTAATTCATTTACAGGATTTTACTTAAAAGCCGAAGCTTTTTAACGATTCTTGGCCGCTCATTATGGGAATTATCAATTTAACTGGCATGTTTTTGGGATAAATGGTAAATTTACATGAGATCAACAAAAATATGCTGATGAAAAACCTTTACCTGCACATAGTAACTCCCGTCGTCATTCTGTTGTCGGCATTTGGTTTTCAGAACAGTTTTGTGGATATCGTGAATGCAATGAAGGCTGGAAACAGTAGTCAGCTGGCCAAGCATTTCGATAATTACGTTGAAATATCACTTCCTGAGAAAAGCAACTCTTACAGTAAAAGTCAGGCTGAAATTATAATGAAAGATTTTTTCAGTGCTGTTGGCGTAAAGGGATTTGAAGTGAAACACAAAGGTGAAAACGGGGGCGCACAGTTTTGTATTGGTATTCTTCAGACAAAAAACAGGAATTACCGGACTACACTCTTTCTCAAGCAAAAAGGAAATAAACAGGTTTTGCAGGAAATCAGGGTAGAAGGTGGTGAAAACGCGGGAAGACTGGAGCCAACCGGTTTCTGAATCAGCGAGTCTGTTTATTAAAATTTCTGAAAACCCAAATCATCAGTTTATGAGATATTCGATGGTCAGGGTCTTCTGATTAATAGAGAATTCAGGTGGCAAACATGTTCAGGAAGCCTTATAT
>DATCKB010000136.1:0-4655 GCA_036562505.1 Parasegetibacter sp.
CTATCCATACTGTTCAAAATATGAAGGTTCCAGTTCCGGACCTGTGACGGACTATAGTACCATACTGCGGCTATCGGAGCAGTTTCTGATCAGAGCAGAAGCCCGTGCGAAACAAGGAAAACTATCCGGATTAAACAGTGCAGAAACCGATATGAATATAATAAGGAACCGTGCCGGTTTGGGAGATATCAGTTTTGCTTCTGAAGCAGAGTTTATGTCTGCTCTTCAAAGAGAAAGATTATCTGAATTGTTCTGCGAATGGGGGCACCGCTGGTTGGATCTCAAACGCTGGGGTAGAGCAGATGCTGTCTTAGCACCGATCAAAGGACCCGGTTGGCAACCTACAGATGTTTTGTATCCTATTCCGGAGTATCAAAGGTTGAACTCACCTGAAGTTTCGCAGAATCCCGGTTACCCCAACTGAGTATGCAGGGTATAAAAATCTGTTATTGAGATTGATCCACTGAAATGCTTCAGGTTCGGGTTCTATGCTAAAGAGATAGATATCATTTGCACCTGCTCAATCTGGTGCGGGGGATGTTATTTACAATCCCGTTGAGAAAAATGAGAATTATGAAAATCAGAAATTTGTTTTTATTAGTATTTGCCACTTTCACTGGGCAGATATTATTTGCACAATCGAAAACCAACCTTGATTTTTCCAATTTGATTATAAATCAGATAAAGGGAGCTCCGGTTCTTAGCGAACCGGTAATGATTACAGGAAAGAATGGTGCTATATTTTCTGAAGGACTGGGCTGGGCAGCACCTGCTTTCTTCGACTGGGATGGGGATGGTAAAAAAGATCTTTTACTTGGTGAATTCGGAAGTGGTGCTGAACGTAATCAGTACCTCGGAAATTTTATCCGATTGTTTAAGAACACAGGTTCTGAAGATAACCCGGTATTTGATGATTTCAGGTATGCACCTCTCGCTCATGACGAAAACATTGCGTTTAGCGGGATAATAGAAGATAGTAGTTTTCCAAAACACCTTGTTAATTACGGTACGCCATTATCCATTCCGCAGTTTTGTTGCATGAGTATTATACCACAGTTTGCTGATTTGAATAATGATGGTCGCCCTGATCTATATGCAGGAAGATATTCGCCGGGTGAAGTGTATTGGTTCAGGGGGTCGAATGTAGGATTTCTTCCAGGAGACAAATTAAATCAGTTTGGCAATGCGTCCACAAAAAAAGTCCATACAGATAATCGTAGCGATCCCGGGAACTGGGGTTATTGGGCTTATTCAGCAGTAAGCTTCGGTGAATTCACAGGTGATAGTTTGTTGGATATGATTGTGGGCGGCGGTCAATTACGAATAAGTAAGAACATCGGAACCGCCGAATCTCCCGCTTTCGGAAAGAGAGTGCCGCTATTGGATATCGACGGAGATCCTATTTGGGACAATTCAAAAAGGTCGACTGCTTTGCCATATGTTGTTGATTGGGATCAGGACGGGATACTTGATTTACTGGTGGCGAGTTCTTATACAGAAAAGCATGAAATAGCAGTTCAATTTTTTAAAGGGGTAAAAGTGAAAGGAGAACACAGATTTGAGAAAGGGGTTTCACTCTTCGAAAGTAAAACCGGTGGCAAAGCTTTTCCCGGAGAATACCTCATGGTGTTCGTGACCGATTGGAACAATGATGGAATAAATGATTTGCTGGTCGGTTCCAAATTGGCGTTGGTAGATGGTGAGTTTGATGAGCATTTGAACTGGACGTTTAGTAGTGAGCAGAATAGTTTTGTCGGAAAAATCAATCCCGGGTACTACCCGGATGAATACAAATCGAAACTGAAAGCGCAAATTACCGCCGCAGAAAACCTGGAAAAAGAAATCGGAGTGGAAGAGATGGAAAATCGATATAAAGTTTCCAAAATCCGGGAGGATAGGGAAATGTATATGCCCAGTCAAAAACGCATACTTGAATTTTTCGGCGGCGATTTGCGCTATGAAACGTTAATACACAGGGGCTATGTGTTTTTGTTGTCCGGGAAAAAAATAAACGAATGAGGAAGTGTTTGCTTATTCTGATCTTACTGGTTTCCTTTGACCGGACGTCCGCTCAGAATCCTGTCAAATGGAAATTCGAAACTGTCTGTATTTCTGATAGCATTCAGGAGCTCATTATAACCGCGGTTATTCAGGATGGATGGTATATCTATTCAAAAGACAACGGTAATCTTGGCCCGATGCCTACTTCGGTAAAATTCGATGCAAGTTCTGAATTTGAACTCATGGGATCCCAGGAAGAAGAAGGTGAAAAGTGGATGAAGTTTGATCCGTTTTTTAATATGGAACTAGCATATTTTAAACATCAACTTATATTAAAACAGCGGTTTAAGCGATTAACTAATACCGATATTACGTTGAAAGGAAAAGTAGATTTCATGGGTTGTGACGATCATATGTGTCTGCCGCCTCAGTCAAAGTCGTTCGAGGTACCCATTAAGAGGAAAAAGTAATCGTCGGATTTTCTGAACAATTCATAAAAAAAGGTCCGGTGTATCATACCGGACCTTTTTTTGTGGCCTCGCCAGGAATCGAACCTGGATCTGGAGCTTCGGAAACTCTTATACTATCCATTGTACTACGAGGCCGGCAAACGGTAAGCCTTTTAAAATAGGGCCGCAAATATAGGACAGGCGACTATTTTATCAGCTCTCCAACATTGCTGCTGAAGATTTTTACCGCAATGGCGAGCAAAACTACACCAAAAAATTTACGTACAGCAAGCAAACCGGCCTTTCCGAGAACTTTTTCTATCAGTTTCAACGATTTCAGAACGAGGTACACCAAAATCAAATTGGCCCCTATCGCTATCAGAATAGGTAATTCATCATAGTTGGCTTTCAATGAAATTATGGTAGTCAGGGTTCCGGAACCCGCAATCAGCGGGAATGCAATCGGAACCACATTTCCCGATTTAGCTCCACCTTCAGCCTTGAACAACTCAATCCCCAATATCATTTCCAACCCCAGAATAAAAATTACAATAGACCCGGCTACTGCAAATGAATTGACTTCCACTCCAAGCAGACTAAGAAATTTCTCCCCTGCCAGCAGAAATAATACCATCAATCCACCTGAAAACAGCGTAGCTTTTAATTCATTTATCCCTCCAATTCTTTCCTTCAGCGAAATCAATAATGGAACCGATCCAATAATATCAATAACCGCGAACAATGTGAAACTTAGTGTGAGAATATCATCGAAGTTCATACGCTTTAGTATTACCCTACAATATAGGGAATTTTAGACGGCAAAATTAAATAAAATGGCTGTACCGATTCCGGTACAGCCCCAGAGATTCCATAGTGGTTTCAGATGGTTTCAGCGCTGATTCATCCAATATTTCTCCCGAAAAAATACATAGCGCTGCTTTAAATCTTTCAAACAATTTATACAAAGACAATCGTTATACCGGTCCTCCACAAACGCCTTTTCCTCACTACTCAGATTTACAGTGGTACACTCACAATTGGCAATATCTCCCACCTTGCACTGAAACTCTTCAAGGCAACGCGGACATTTTTTTGGTTCGTGCTTTGGCATGCGGATATAGAATTGATTATAAACCAAGTCAAAGTAATAAATCAAAATTTCACACTCAATCCTCCCATGAAATTCACGCCCAGCGCACTATACCCCCACACTTCTTCATACTTTGTGTTGGTGATATTTTTTACGTCGAAAAACAACTTCAGTTTGTTCGAAAACAATCCATATTCGGCAAATGCATTCCAAACCGCATACCCCTTCATTGTTACTTCTTCAGACGGAAAGCTGTTAAAATCTACATCTGTTCTGCTGCTGTAGGTAAATACACTTGTGCTGAAAAATAGTCGCGGTGTAATCTGATAGCTTCCGGTAAAACCCGTGCTGTGTTTGGGTTTGCGAATCAGATTGGCATAACTGGTATCCTTACCCTCTTTTACAGTATGGACTTCCCCATTTACGTAAGCATAGTGAAGAGCGAGCCTGATTTTTTCATTGAATTTCACCGTGGGCTCAATCTCAAATCCATGATCCTTTTGATCATCCAGGTTTATCATAGTGAATGAAGGCCCGTATATAATCACGTCCTTCGTATTTCTTGCAAAACCGACCGCCCGGAAATTAAACCTGTTTGCAAATAAGGATGCCTGAACTCCTCCTTCGAATGTGGACGAGCGTTCTGGCTTTAAATCAGGATTTGCACCCCATTGCCCGTATAAGGATGACAGCGCCGGAGCTTTAAATGCAGAAGAAATATTGGCAAATACTTTCACGTTTGAGTTCAGGGTATAACCCGGATTTACACTGAATGTAGTATGACTACCAAATTTTGAATGATGATTGTAACGGGTGCCCACTTCCATAAAAAATCCGCCTGCGTTTCGCAGATGAAGAGAGGCATACGGACTAACCATATTCATCGTGGGATTCTTAGGAGTGGCATTTTCGTCGATTGATTTTTGATGGCGATAATCTACACCGGCCAGCAACTGGAACATTTCCGACAAATCAAAGTTGCCATATACATCAATTGTTTTGCTTCTTCCTTTATACGGATCTGCGGGGAATGCATTTTTATAGTCGCGAAAGGCTTCATCGAAATTGAAGATAGCATTCACTGCTCCTTTGGCAAGCTTGTATCGAAAATGCAC
>DATCKB010000138.1:0-4880 GCA_036562505.1 Parasegetibacter sp.
CTATCCATAATACCCTAAAGTATTATAGTGCTGTTGCTTCCTTACTTTCAAAGAACTTCTATTAAGAACTAATAAATCTCAACATTTTCATCCCGCTCAACCATCTCTATCTACTCAAACCCCCCGAAAACGGGACGCAAAGGTAATCCTATTTTTTAACCATCAAAATTTTTCTTGAAAAAAATCTCTAAACAGTTCAGAATCACCTCGCAAAGAACCTTCCGCTTTTTCAGAAACGGAGTGCAAAAGTATAAGTTGAAAGCCGACCAACCAAATCTTTTTTGAAGAAAAAAGTTAAATACTCCTGAAACTCAATAAATACCTGTTATATAACTTAATATCCTATATATCTAAAACCCGGATTCGGGATATAAAATGTACCCCTGAGGATTCATAATAACCCAGTCCGTAAAGTTTTGTTGCGCCTGCATCCCTGTACCATCAATGGTTTCAGTCTTTGTGCGAATCCGAACAGGCTTTTCCGTATATATCATCTCCGTATTCTGATCCCACCATAACTCCTGACAATACAAGGTATCCCCCTTAACCGTATTAATCACCACAATGCTGTCTCTTAGCATCACCTTCCCCACTTCACTATAGTATTTCGCATACAACGCTGTCATCTTACTTTCCACCTGCAGTAAACTATCTAAAAAATCCACCTGCAGAGAGGTAGGAAACTCATAATAATTACTATCTGTGGCATACCGAAGCATGAGCGGAGAAACCAATCTGGCCCTCACTTTACCGTCCTGGCTGAGATAAGATTCGATATCTATAGCCTCCTCCACCATAATCCGCTTCTCGGTGAGCTGCCTGATTTCTTCGTCCTTATTCTCACAACCAAACAAAAAAAAGCAGCCCGCTAACAGAGCTGCTGATATGTTCCTGGTACTCATCTTAATAATATTCTCTTCTTTTAAACCAAATATCACTCAGCGATAAGCCTACAGAAAGTCTGAAATAATTTTCTTTCACCAGATTATTATTATTTCCTCTGCGTCCGAATTCAAAACTTGTATTAATTACCGTAAACTGATCACTATAAATCTGTCTTCTCACCGGTAAACCTGCTCCCAGCGTAAACCCAAGCTGATTTAATTTACTATTTCCAAGACTGATATAATCCGGACCAGTGTAAAAGCCCGCCCGGTAGTTAACCCGGCTCCAATAACTCGTACTCTCTGTACTGGGCAAAATTTGTAACCCAACACGCAGCATCCAACTATCGTCAACTGCATCAGTTTCATCAAAATATTTGTATTTACTCCATGATGCCTGCTCAAAATCTACGCCTAACATCCATTTCCCGGGCTTGTCGAGAATCAGACCCACACCAAAATTAGCAGGATACACTATGCTTCCCTTCTTATCCTCCTCCTGATAAATACTGTCTATCGGCGTCGTAGCCCCATCAGCATTGTAAGTAAAGGTTTCTCTCAACAGATATTGAGATCCTTTCAGGTTTTGTTCAAGATTCCCATAGGCACCAAAACGTAACCAGGTACTATTCGAAAGTTTAGCAGCATACTGAATGCCACCATTAACAAACGCACTTCCGAAAGAGGTATTGGTACTGCTGTTGGAACGAGCATAATAAACAGAATCATTAATGAATGAAATCCTTGTATTTATCTCTTTTCTTCCAAAAAAATATCCGCCGTTTACTCCTATAGAAAAATTTCCCACCTTGTATCCCGTGCCTGCAAAGGCCTGATAAGCCCCGCCTGATCCCTGATACAAGGTTTGAATACTATCAATTCCATCGAGCCTTTTATGCTCCGCTATGTTATAGTTAATTCTTGTAACCGGCTTTAACCCGAAATTCAGGCCCCATTTATTTCTCTTAAGTGGCATTCCGATCTGCACATAATTTACCAGCATATTGGCGGCCGTAAATTTATCGGGCGAATTCCCTCTTCTTAATGTGCGGTTTTCTATATCAATACCAACATCAAAAGTGGTAATCAAAAAGTTAGAATAAGAAGCAGGATTGATGAAATTCACCGACTGACCATCGGCGTAGGCGGCAGATACCCCTCCCATTCCCCGGTTTAAAACATTCTGTCCGGGTACTATATTTCCAAGTCCATACCGTGAATAGGGCGAATTCTCCTGTGCAGTTACCGAGCCGCAACCCAATAAAATCGCCAGCCCGATAGCTTTATTTCTGATGGAGAAAATTGTGCTCACATATCGCATACAATCCTTTATATATTAAATTAGGGTCTGCAAATATCTTATTTTTCAAGTGCTGACCAAAATAGCCTGTATCACCCCCGGTTAAAAGCACGTTAAAGTTCCGGTACCTGGAGGCATAGGAATCAATGATACCGTCAATCTCGTGTACCATTCCTAAAATCACTCCGCTCAGGATATTAGTTTTGGTATCATACCCAATCAGCGGAAGATTCCACTCAGATTTTACCAGCGGAAGTTTTGCAGTAAACTCATGAAGAGAGCGAAATCGCATTTCCATCCCCGGCGAAATGCCTCCCCCCAGAAAATCACCGTATTTATTAATAAAGTTATACGTAATGCAACTTCCGAGTCCGATTACCAGTATATGTGACCCGGGAAATTCATTAACCGCTGCAGCCATCATCGCAAGCCGATCTGTTCCCACAGTTTCCGGTTTCCCTGCCGGAATACGGAAAGGCAGCAAACTCCGGTGCGACAAGCGATGAAACCAACTGCGTTCCGCCAATAGGTCTTCCAGCTCCGGCCGGTGATTGATTACAGAAGACAGTATGGTTTTCTCCGGCTTAAATTCCGCAAGTATAGGCAATACAGATACATCTGAATCATCATTCAAAAAAATTTCCCGCGATAAAACTCCATTTGTGAAAACCGCGCACTTTAACCGGGTATTTCCAAAATCAAAACAAAGTGTGACAGACATATCCGTGTTTAGGCGTCGAAATTAGGAAAGATTGAGGAAAACAACCGTTGAATCTCAAAGCCATTAGGATTGACCAACCCCTTCTGAATCAATCCGGCTTTAAACGTTCCGACTATTTACTTTTGAATTTTGAATTATTAGGGGGTACTTTTGTTTCGCTTCAGACTAGATTATTCCACCATGAAAATATCAGGTTTCACTATTATCAGGAATGCTATTTTAAACGACTACCCAATAAAAGAAGCCATTCTTTCGATTTTACCGGTAGTAGACGAGATGATTGTGCTTATTGGCGACTGCGAAGATGAAACTGAAGCCCTCATTCGCTCTATCGACAGTGAGAAAATCAGGATTCACCATTCGGTCTGGGATCACACACTCAGAAAAGGAGGTACCGTGCTGGCTGCAGAAACCAATAAGGCCTTCCAGCTGGTTAGTCCCGACAGCGACTGGGCTTTTTATATCCAGGGAGACGAAGCCATTCACGAGAAATATCATCCTGCTATCCTGGAAGCCTGTCAGAAGTATAAAGATGATAAAACGGTAGAAGGACTTCTGTTTAAGTACCTCCATTTTTACGGTACGTACAATTATGTAGGTGACAGCAGAAGATGGTATAAGTATGAAGTCAGAATTATAAAGAACGATAAAGGAATCAGTGCGTATAAAGATGCCCAGGGCTTCCGGAGAAATAATACCAAACTAAGGGTCAAGGAAATTGATGCTTACGTATATCATTACGGATGGGTAAAAAGTCCCGCACAAATGAAGCAAAAAATGAAAAACGTAAGCCGGTTCTGGCATGAAGATTCTGAAGAATGGCAGCAATTCATGCAATCGGAAGATGTTTTTGATTTCGATGATTTCGAAGCCCTGGAATTGTTCACCGGAGATCATCCGCAGGTAATGAAAACGCGTATCGCAAAGCATAACTGGAATATCACCATTGATCCTACAAAGAAAAAACTAGACCTGAAAGATCGAATACTTTACTGGATCGAGAAAAAAACAGGAAAGAGGCTATTCGATTTCAAGAATTATAAGAAGATATAGTTCTGCCGCTTTTTAGTTTTCTTAGCAGATACCTTTCTCATCAACCATCAGCTATTGATAAGAGTTAAAGCAAATTCAAACGTAGAAATGCTGATATAATTCTTTTATTTTGCTTCATGTGGCAGCAAATAATTCAGAATATCCAACTGGGTGACATCAGAACTCTGGCGCGCTCAATCTCAATTATCGAAAATGAAAATGAGGGCTATGAAACACTGCTGACCCTTTTGCCCTCTTCATCCGTTCCCGTTATTGGTATCACTGGTGCCCCGGGTGCCGGAAAGAGCACACTCACCGACGCACTCATCGGAGAAATCGTTGCACAACAGAAGAAAGTTGCTGTACTGTGTGTGGATCCCTCCTCTCCGTTTAATAAAGGTGCTGTATTGGGCGACCGTATAAGAATGAGCGACTGGTATACTCATCCCGATGTGTTCATACGCTCATTAGGTAGTCGCGGTTCCCTTGGTGGACTACACCCGCATATTATAGAGATAACCGACCTTATAAAAATTGCGGGATTCGATTATGTTCTGGTGGAAACTGTAGGAGTTGGCCAGAGTGAAATTGAGATTTCAGGTCTGGCTGATATTACGATCGTAGTTGTCGTTCCCGAAGGTGGCGATGAAATCCAAACCATGAAGGCAGGAATTATGGAGATTGCCGACATTTTTGTTGTTAATAAAAGTGATCGTCCTGATGCCGACCGCTTTATGAAAAATCTCAACCTTATGCTGGCTCCGGCATTTAACCGGGTAGATCACCCCGAAATAAAGGTGATTAAAACGGTGGCTGCTGAAAAGACCGGTATCAAAGAACTTTACGATGCGATTATTTCGCTGACACAACAATTGCAGCAATCACCCGAAAAATATTGGTTACTTGCCGAAAAAGCCTATCAGCTCATTCAGCAGCGAAGAAT